>JAJRWU010000149.1 GCA_024276655.1 Planctomycetota bacterium | reverse complement strand
GATCCGCTTACTGCTGCGCGCTTGAGAGATCAGAATCTGAACTTCGCCGCGACCTCAGTTTCTTTCCCGCTCTTTCCCGCTAAAAAACGACCTGAAAATCGACTTCACTCCATGCCGCTATTGCCGTGCCGAACACTATTGCGCCGGAGCCGGTTCCTGCACCCGCGAACACCGAATCCGCGTGATTGGTGGTTACATGCCCGGCGGTTTGTGGAATACTGGATTTGTCCGGGAAGTTCTCCCCGCTGCGGAAGTGGTGGTTTTTTTGTGCATTCGCCGAAAATGAAATACGCCAATTTCCCTCCAAACGCCCGCTCGAAAGCCGATAATACCGCAATAAGCGTGCTCGACGCGAAACTTTCACCGTGATTCGAGGGTTTATTTGAGTGTGGAGGATGAGGCCCGTCGGTTTACATGTGTTAAGGGTGCGACGATGAAATCAGGTTTTTCAGCGGTTTTGGCGGTTTGTTTTCTTCTTCTGGCGGCGCTGCCTGGAAGCAGTAAGGAGCTTCCTTCGAGTGTGGGTAGGAAAATCTCGACATTCGAGTTGCGAGATAGCACCGGAAAACCTCGTTCGCTGGCCGATTTCGCTGAGAAAAAGATCGTTGTGGTGGCGTTTTTGGGCGTGGAATGCCCTTTGGTCAAGCTCTACGTCGACCGCCTGGAAGCCCTTTCCAAGGAGTTCGGTTCGCAGGGCGTCAGTTTTCTGGGCGTAAATTCCAACCAACAAGATTCTCTGGCGGAAATCCAGCATTTTGTGCGCACCAACGCGGTCCATTTTCCGCTGCTAAAAGATCCTGGAAACATTGTGGCCGACCAGTTTTCGGCCACGCGCACGCCCGAGGTTTTCGTTCTGGATGAAAAACGCGTGGTGCGTTATCAGGGCAGAATCGACGACCAATACACCTACGGCATTCAGCGTCCTCGTATTGAGCACGATTATTTGCGGGAGTGCCTTCAAGAGTTGCTCGCCGGCAAGGCGGTTGCAACGCCCAGCACTGAAACGGTCGGCTGTCATATTGGTCGGGTGTTCAAATCGCAAAAAGATTCGGGCGTCACCTACTCCAAGCAGATTAGCCGCATTTTGCAAAGCCGCTGTGTGGAGTGCCACCGGCCGAACGAAATAGGTCCTTTTTCATTGACCGAGTACGACGAAGTGGTCGGTTGGGCGGAGATGATCGCCGAAGTGGTGAGCGAACAGAGAATGCCGCCCTGGCACGCCAACCCCAAGCATGGCGACTTCGTCAACGACGTTCGCCTGACCAAGGAGCAGAAGCAACAGATTTTTGATTGGGTCGACGCCGGAGCGCCGCAGGGCAACCCCGACGATCTGCCAAAGCCGCGTGCATTCACCCAAGGTTGGCGCATTCCCAAGCCCGATCTGGTGATTTACATGGACGACAAACCGTTTCAGGTGCCGGCCAAGGGCGAAGTGAAATACCAATATTTCAAGGTCAATCCCGGCTTCAAAAAAGATATGTGGGTGCGGGCGGCGGAGTGCCAACCGGGCAATCGGGCGGTGGTGCATCATATTATCGTGGCGGTGCTGCCACCCGGCGGACGTTTTGCCGGCTCCATCGGCGGGTTGCAGTCCGACTGGCTGGCGGCAACGGCGCCGGGCGGGCAAGCGATGATTCTGCGCGACGGCATGGCGAAAAAAATTCCCGCCGGTTCGCAACTCATTTTTCAAATGCATTACACGCCCACCGGAATTCCGCAGGAAGACCGTAGTTCGATCGGCCTCGTTTTTACGGAGGAAGAGAACGTCAAGCAGGTCGTGGCGACGCAGAAAGCAGTGAACACCAAAATTCATATTCCCGCCGGCGCCGAAAACCATCCTGAGGAATCGTGGTACCTGTTCCGCAAGAATTCTCTCATGCTGGCGATGTTTCCGCACATGCATCTTCGCGGCAAGGCGTTTCGTTACACCGCCATTTACCCCGATGGCGAAAAAGAGATCCTTCTTGATGTTCCCCAGTACGATTTCAACTGGCAAAACGCCTACGCCTTTCGGCAGCCGAAGCTCATGCCCGCCGGCACGAAGCTACACTGCGAAGCCCGTTTCGACAATTCAGAAAATAATCTCGCCAACCCAGACCCCACCCACGCGGTGAGTTGGGGAGATCAAACCTGGGACGAAATGATGATCGGCTATTTCGACGTCGTGCTGGCCGATCAGAATCTGATCCAGGAGCGTTTGGACGCGAAAAACAAACCTTCGCGAGTGGACGCTTTTTTGGCGGCCGAAAAACGCGGCGATGTCGTGATCAGCGACGAACTACGCAGCTTGGCCCGCAAGGCGGCGGGGTCGGAAGAAGCATTTGAACGATTCGCCCTGGCGCTGCAAAAATTGGCGCCCCAACTTGATCGGCTGGGCGTAACGGCGGTAGATGGCAAAAAATTGAAGGTGGTTGTCGCGGCGCAAGATTCCAAGCTGCGGCTGGCCGTTGGCGGACGCGGCATTTCGATCGACGCCAACTTCTCCCGCTTAGCCGCCTATACCGAAAAGGCGGCCGGCGCCGCGATCGCGAACCAAGATGTGTCCAAGGTTCGCGCCCCCGACATGAAGTTCATGGGCCGGGTTTTCCACTCCAGCGTCCATATTCCCATTACTTGGGAGGGCAACCCGGCAACGGTGAACTTCTGGAGCCGGGAACGGAACGCATTTCCTCCCGCCGCGATCAAAATATTCGAGGAAATCATGGCCGAAGCGCTCCAGGCAGGCGAGTGAGTTCCAGTTCGACATCCTGGCAGACGCCGCCGCCTAAAAAGTGCAGACCGGCGCCCACCGCGAGCGGCATAATGCGTGTCGGCGCGATGCTCCGTTTCTAGTGTCGCGATGCTTTTTCGATGCTGTCGATTGCGAGTTGCGCCGCGCGCCGCGCCAAGTAATACGCTTGGTTGTCGCGGCTTTCGTCCTTTTCGAGAAACGCCAGCAGAGCTGGAAGCGCCGGCTCTCCCTCCGAGCCGAGTTGCCGCAGGGCGTCGGCGGCGAACAGTTGGCGTCTGCCGTCTTGCCCGGCAAAGATGCGAATGAATGCTGGAAGGGCCTTCGTGATCGCCTCTTTCGAACGACCGTCATTCGGATCGACTTGCAGCGCCGCGCGGGCCGCGGTAATTCTGATCGAATCAGATTGGTTCTCTGATCGGATGATCGTTAGTATTGCGGGCAACGCTTGTTTCCCGTGGCGGCCAAACTGCCCGATTGCCAACAACGCCTGTTCAATCACTTGTTCGTTTTCAGATTCCAACGCCTTTGTGAGCGCTGGCAGGGCGGGTCGGCCGAGGCGTCTCAAGGCGATGCTGGCGGAAATGGCGATGGCTTCATCCTGGTGTGCGAGAAGTTCGATTAATCGGGGAACTCCAGCCGAACCCAACTGGTACAGGGCCTCCATGGCGCCCGGTCGAAGATGGTTGTCGAGCGGGGAAAGGAGCGGCAGCAGATCGTCGATGACGGAAGGTCCGGCGGTTCCCAATGCTCTTCCCGCCGTCTTTGACAACGTTTGCAGCCGAGTGTTCCGCGACCCATACTGGCCACCCTTCCCGAATGGCGGCGAAGCTTTCACGACCAGGAGAAGCGCTGCCTGGGCCGCCGCGCTGAGTTTGTTTGATCTGCCCAGAGCGCGAACGGCCCTCGCTCTGAGCGATGTTTTTTCATCGTTGGCAAGTAAAATCTTGATCAACTCCGCCTCGATTTTCTCCGACCGCCAATCACTTCCAGAGATGACTCCCACCGCGATAGCGCGAAGCTCCGGCTCGCGCGAACGAAGCAGCTTGAGTTTTGAAGGTTCGCTCAGTAAGTAGGCAAAATAACCGGCCTCTTGGCGTGAATTTGGATCAGTAACCGCTTCGTAGAGAGCCGCTTCCGCCTGCTCTCGAATAGCCGCCGGCAGCTGCGCGAAGCGGCCCGGCTTGATGCGATCGATGGTCAGTCGCGAGGCTACCACATAACGCTTGTCTGGGAGAAGCGCCGCCAGTTGAGGCAGGGCCGCCTCCGCTTCAGGGCCCAGCTTGGCGAGCACGTCGAATAATGGCCAGTATCGTTCGCCTGGCGTATCGAGAGCCTGTATTACTTCCGGCATGATCTGGCCGCCTCGCGCGACCAAGGCGAGCATCGCCTGCTTGCGGGTTTCATAATCTTTTGACGCAGTGTCGACGATCAACGCCCGCGTGGTCTTGTCACTTTTGTGGGCGGTGGAATTCTTGGGAGTGACGCCCTTTTGCTCTTTGCCTCCGCTGGCTTCCAGCAACAGTTGGTAGGCCGGAATATTGCCGCGAATCGCGGCCAGCCGGATAGGCGAAACCAGTTCCTTGTTTCTTGTATTCGGGTTGGCGCCCGCCTTGAGCATCATACGCACATTCTCAATCAGGGCGTCGCCCGTTACGGCCATGTGAAGCGGTGTTTCTCCTCGGTCGTTGGCCGCTTTGGGATCGGCGCCCCGAGCGAGCAGAAATCGGACGACGTCGACGCCTCCCTGGATCGCGCCGGCATGAAGGGCGGTGCCGCCAGTGGGCGATTTTCCATTCACATTCGCGCCATGGTCAATGAGCGCCTTCATCATTTCAAGACGGCCGCCCGAAGCGGCAATTTGCAGCGGACGGGCTATTCCGCCTCTGGCGTTTGGGTCGGCGCCTTTGTCAAGAAGAGCTTTGACTTGCGCGACATCGCCGCCGCGCGCTCGCGCGATCAACTCCTGGTCGAGTTTGTTTTGATCAGGACTTGCAGCCTGTAAAAAGTTCGCCAAACAACCTACCACAACGAAAAAACACAGGGATTTCCGCTTTATGGAACCACGATTGGACGCGAATAAACACGAATGCCTCCGGTTTGAAAATTCGTGTGCATTCGTGTCCATTCGCGGTTCCCTCTCTTGCTGTTTTTCCATCCGTTTCAACTCTTCGAACGAGATAAGGGCCGCTCGAACAATGGGTGTCGCCTTTCCTCCGCCGGTCGGCCGGGTGCGCCACTGGACAGCGTAAACGAACGAGAAGACGTTGCAAACCCAAAAACTTCGCGGAACTTCCTTACTGCGGGGCGCCGTGTGTGACGACAACATCCTTTCAACGGCGGCCTCAATTCAACGGCGGCCTCAATTCAGCGGCTGGGTGGCGCGGAGGTAGGCGAATAAATCGCGGAGTTGTTGCTCGTTATAGTCTTTGAGCAAGCCTTGCGGCATGAGCGAAATGGGAATGGCGCGCATGTCGTCGATTTCCTCGCGGTCGACCGTGAAGGCTCGCCCTTCGGTCGTTTTGAGCACCACGACGCGCGAGTCTTGGTCGGAAATAAAGCCGTTGAGTTGACGGCCATCGTCGGTCAGCACCACATAGTTTTCAAACCCTTCGCGAATTTCCGCGCTGGGATTGACCACATTAAGCAGCATGCGGTTGAGGTCGTCGCGTTTGTAGGCCGTCAGGTTAGGACCAATGCGGCCGCCTTCGGTGAACAGCGTATGGCATTTGCCGCAACTCTTGGCAAATAGCTTTTTCCCTTCGTACGGGTTGCCGGAGCCTTGGCGCAGCTTGCCGGCGTATTGCTCGATTTGGCTGCGCATTTCGTCGGTGGTGGCGCCCCGGATATCGCCCCATAGTTTTCGCACCGCGGCGGCAATCTGCTGGTCGTTATGGAATAACAAACGACGCACCGACGCGTCGGCCACCGATTCACGTGGAATGTCTCCCGCTTCCACCGCCTCAAGAAGAGCGACCGACCATGCCTTGCGGCTGGCCAGCAACGCCTGCGCGGCTTCTTGCCCAGCGGCGGAGAGTTTGTTGTGGACGTGCAACACTTCCTGGGCGATGGCCGCGTCTTGGTAATTTTGCAACGCTCCCAGCACGGCCGACCGCACGACTTCGTTCTTACTGTTGCGAAGCACCGCCAACAGCACGGGAACACAGGCCGGTTGCTTTGTTTCACCAAAGGTTTGAATCATTTCGAGGCGTTGCGGTTGCGGTGATTTTTCACGAGCGATCAATTGCAAGGCTTCGTCCACTGCGGTTTGTTGGCCTTGGCGAACACGCAACGCCAGAGAGCCGCCGCCCGATTTTGCCATCGCGGCTACTAATTCTGGCGGCAGTCCTGTCAGGGAGCGGCCGGCGAAAGCCAACTCGAAGCCTTTCATCAGCAATTGTGCCGTGGGTTGGTCGGGCGCGGCGTTGAGCAGCGTGGCGCAGGCTAATAGGTCGGCGCGGCCGCCGGCCATGGCGTAACGACGCATCAGACGCCCTGCGATTTGATCCCGCACGAGCGGCAAATCCCAGATGGATTTGTCGGCGAACATCGCCAGCACGCGCTGGCGGTCGGGAGCGGCTTTCGATTCCACCGCCCACCACAATAGCAGCGGCATGAAGACATCGGTATTGTCTTCGCCGCGAGTTAATAGTTGACGAATAATCGGCAAGGCGGCTGCTCCCGGAAGCCGCCGCGCCGTGCAAGCAAGTTGTGCACGGACATCCACCTCCGGCTCCCGGTAGGCCAGTTCCGCCAACCGCCCAGCGGTTTCCGGGCTGACTTTTCGAGTGTCTCCGATGAGTCGGATGGCCCAACTTCGCACCGACGGGTTGGCGTGGCCCAGTAGCTCCAGAGCGATGTTCTCATCGAAACCACCGCTCAAGTGCAGCGCCCAGAGCGACTCCAAAGCCAACTGCCCAGTTTCTTCTCGCACGTTTTTCTTCAACAGCGGAATGAGTGACGCGCTTTTGCGGTCGCCAATCAACCGCAGAGCGGTTTGACGAAACCACTTGTTGCGATGCCGCAAGACATCGACCAATTCGGCGTCGGTCAGTCGGCCTAAATCGAATGGCGCCAGCGGCGCGGCATGCTTGCCGCGCAAACGGTAAACGCGGCCGGTTGTTTTGTCGACGCGGCCCTGATGGTGGCTGGCGTGGTCGATGCGTTGTTCGTAAAAATCGGCCACGTACAAAGCGCCGTCGGGCCCGACTTGAATATCGACCGGACGGAACCAGGTGTCGTCCGTCGTGAGCACATAACCAAGATCATGTGTTTTGAAGGAGGCGCCGTCGCGCTCCACTTGGCTGTACAACACGTGGCTTTGCAACGGCCCCACGCCGAACAGGTTGCCGTTGTAGCGGCTCGGCAGGGCGCCGCCTTCATAGATGACGAAGGTGTGCGTGAAGCGGGGCACTTTATGGTGGGCCATGTGGTTGAAGTAACCGAAGGCGTACGGGTTCGACAACGCTCCGTGCTTGCCGAACGCCTTCCGCGAATAACCGCCTTGCACGTAATGGTAGCCGCGCGTGTCGCCGCCGTTGGTGCCGGAAAATGTGCGGCCTTGCGAATCGATTTCGACGCCGAACGTGTTGCCACCGCCTTCGGCGAAAATTTCATAAATCTTCTTTTCAGGATGGTATCGCCAAATGAGTTGGCCCAGGGAGTGTGTCTCTTTTTTCTCGCCCGGTCGGCGGATATCGCCCGTGACGGTGCTGCCCTGCGCCGCGTAGAGCCAGCCATCAGGACCCCAACGCAGACTGTTGGCGATGGAATGGGAGTCTTCGATGCCGAAACCTTCCAGATGCACAACGGGGTCTGCGTCGGGGATGTCGTCGCGGTTCTTGTCGGGGTAGAACAACAAGTACGGCGGGTTCAACACCCACACGCCGCCGCGCCCAATAGCGAACGAAGAAACAATACTCAAGCCATCGACGAAGGTTTTGTGTTTGTCGAACACGCCATCGCCGTTGGTGTCTTCGTGGATCGTGATTTTGTCTTGGCCGCGAACATGGTTCGGCGGCGCGACGGGAGTTTTGTCGTAGACCGACCGCAAGAATTTGTCGCGGCTGACCATCTTCAAACCGGCCGGCGCGGGGTATTGCAGGTATTGCATCACCCACAATCGGCCGCGTTCATCCCACTTGATGGAAAGCGGCTGCCGCACATCCGGCTCTCCCAGCACCAAATCGACGCTGAGGTCGTCGGGTGTTTTCATGTGCGCCAAACTCTCGGGTAAATTCAGCGGACCGATTTCATCGCCCAGTTTTTTGAGCGACTTGCGCACCGCCGCGCTGTCGGATAATTTCGTAAAAGCCACGGAAGCCGGCAGGTCCGCCACTTTGGCTTGCGCCCACGATTCGTCGTCTCCCGAACGGACTTGCCACATGCCTTGCAGACGAATTGCTTCATCGCCGCCGAATAGCACCGGCGCCGCGACATTGAACCCGCCGCGGCCTTCTTTCACATAAATACGCATGGCAACGACGTTGGTTTCGCCGAATCGGATGACGTCTTGCGAAACAGGGAAGATCGAAGCCCCGCCCAATCCGCTGCGAAACAGGGGCGGAAATTCACCCGCCGCGCCGACCCACTGGCCGTTGATGTAAACAGCGCGCACGTCGTCGACGGGCTCGGAAAAAATCTCGATGGCGCGGCTCTGCCAATTGGCCGGAACATGCACGGCGCAGCGAAACCAAACATATCCTTGGCGCGGCGCATAAGGCCCGCCGCGAGTTTTCCGCCAAGTCTCCGGCACGGCAACGGTTTGCCAATCGGACGCGATTTCCTTTGCTCCCTTTTCTTGAGCCTGTGCTTGCTCGGGGCGGGCCACGCCCAGTAGAAATGCCAGAATTACCACAAGCAATAAAGTAAATATACTTTTCGCAGCTACCAATGGCTCGTTTAACGGCAAGCCGAAGGCGGCTGCGTTTTGTGGCAGCGTCTTTGGGCAAGCAGAAAAACGCAGCCGCCTTCGGCTTGCCGTTAAACGAAAACGCGCCATGTTCAACCGTGAGCGGTATAAACGCAGGAAGCCGCGAGAGACTCGCCAGCGGGAAAAGGTTATCATGCGCATTGTGGTTTGGTCCGGGAGGTTGGGGGTAACGTTCGTTCTTGGGAGTAGAACGTTGTCGCCTGAGGGGGGGAGCGTAGGAGAATTATAATCAGACCCGTCTGCTTTCGCAAACTCGGCGCCGCCCAGACTCGAACGATAAAACAAGCGTTTTTCGGTCTTTAATTCCAGTCCAACCAGCCTCTGTTGTTATACGTCTCTTATACGTCAAAAAAACTCGCCTGCTACGGAAGGATGTAACGATGATATTCTTCATGCGAGCCGCCGTATTGGCCGCGCCCCTGCTATGGGGACAAACAGCGCTCGCCGGCGGCGGGTTTGACGACCGCGAAATCGGGCGTTGGATTTACGCCGGCGTGTTCGCCGTGTTGCTGGTGTGGCTAATGCTCTTGCCGCGTGAGCGCATCGGGCAAACAAAGGCGGTCCCGCCATGGTGGCGAAATGTTCGCGTGTGGGCCGTGTTTGTCACGGTGGCGCAGTTGCTCGTCTACTTACTTTTCAGCTATTGATTTCTGCGGAATAGAGTTGGAAACGACGCCATGCCCAGCACGCGCAACCGACCATTCCAACTCCGCTTCAGGCCGTCCACTTACTTGTTCGTGGTGCTCTGCGGCATTGCGTTGGCGATGGCGTACGGTGTCATACGAACCGCGCCGCCGACGGGCGGCGGCGACGTTTCCTCCACCGTGATACTTTCGCGGCTGGCGGCCTGGCTGGCGTTTTGGCTGGGGTTTTCATCACCCTGGCCGTAAGGAAGTGCGGAAAAATTACTGTAACCGGTCACGGTTACGAGTTCGTTGTAGGTATTCCCGCCAAGCCGGAGGCTTGCCAGCCATTAGCCGGTGGTCGAGCATAGCGAACACCACCGGTAGGCCAACGCAGCGAACGATGCATCCCGGCGACGACGCCAGATGCAGCGGGCGCGAGAAACGCCTCGACGCAACATGCTTCAAAACAACGCCGTCATTTGTGTCGCGACCAAGATCCTCCGGTGGTGTTCGCTGCGCTCGACCACCGGCTAATGGCTTGAATCCTTTCAGGATATGAAATAAATAACGCTGATCCTTCGCCTTCGGTTTTTCCGGCATCTGAAAAACACGGAATATATCTTGGACGAGTCCTTAGAACGCCAAGCCGGCTCGCACCATGAATGTGTCTTCGAGGTTGATATTGTCGACGGTTGAGCGATACACGAGTTGCCGTTCAAAAACGTACCCCGCTTCGAGGAATCCCTTGAGTCCGGCGGGTTGTGTCCAATCGAAACCGACAAATACGCGAATGTCGTTGATATCCACCTGGTCGCTGGCGCCCGAAGCGCGTTCAATGGTCCAACTCCCGCCGCCGTATTCACCGCCCACATACCACCAAACGTCGGTCGTGCCGACGGTATATAGGAATTGTGAAAACTTGGGGCGTGGGAAGTAAATGTCCCACCGCGTATGAGGGTTGGGGGTCCAGAGGAGGCCAATCGCCGGCAGCAGTTTGATATCGACTCGATTGATGTAGTTCACGCCGCCCTTGAAGCTCAAGGTGGGCGTTAGCTGCAAAACGGCCAAGGCGGTTCCGCGAACGCGGAAGCTGTCGGTCGTGATGGCGTTGAAGTCGGTAAAGAGCCCCACCCGGGCCGCGATTTCGCCGCTCAATTGCGGGATGAACCGGCTCTGGGGAAACCAACCGAAATCGACATACGCGCTATAGGCGCTTCCGGGAAGGTCGGGGCGCGGCGCGGCGGGAGGCGCCGGAGGCGTATCAGGGCCGCTCCAAAGGTGCCACTGAAAACCGGGGGAAACCAACAGCGGACGGCCGCTGTAGATAAAGTTGGGAAACGCCAGCGTCGTGGCGACTTCCACGTCGTTGATGTCAAGACTGTTGACGCCGCCGCTGCCGCCCAGCCAGGTATATTGGCCGCGAACATTTTGGAACAATTTGAGGCTCGGCGCGCCCACGCCTCCCCCAAACCCATTGGGAAACAAAGCCGGCGCCTGCCCCCCCGGATAGACGCCTTGCGGCTGCGGCGCCAGCGGAGGCACGCCCATCACACTGGGCGGCAACGTGCCGGTGGGCGGCAACAAAGTGGGCGCCGTGGCCGCGGCGCTAGGGTGTGTGGAATAGGCGTCAAAGCCCGAAGCGCCTTGAGCCGGAGGCCGCCCAAGGGGAGCGGCTTGGAAAGCCGGCGCAGCAGCGGGAGGCGCCGCCAGCGGCGCCGCAGCGCCAATATTTGGCTGAGAAAACTGGACCTGCTGGGCCCCAACACGCGACGCCAAGAGAACGATGCTAGCAGCAAGGAAGCTGCATAGGATGGCGCTGATTTTTTTCATCACGGCTAAAGTCCCGGGAGCGATCTGTCGATAACGCTTAGTTTCGAAGCGGCGATGTAAGTACCAATCACGGCCTGGCGAGTCAAGATCGATCCGTCGTTGGGCAATTTTCGTTCAGGCGGGATAGGGCTCGCGATGCGTTGTAATCGGTGAAATGGGGGGGCGTTACGTCACGAAGCCGGGCGAATGTGCTAGAATAAAGGCCCGCCCCGCCTTCCCCTTTGGAGCCACGCGTGAGCCCCAGCCTCCCCGCCGCGAATTCGCTCATCAACCGCCGTTTCCTTTTACAGGCCGGGGGGTTGGATCTTCTACGGCTGGGTTTGCTGGGGAGCAGTTTTGTGGGAAGCGGCCTGCCGCGGCAATATGTATCGGCGGCGCATATGCCCGCTGGCGGTTTCGGCCAGGCCAAGGCTTGTATTTTCCTTTTCATGTGGGGCGGTCCCAGCCAACTAGACACGCTCGACCCCAAACCCCATGCGCCGGCGGAAGTTCGGGGTGAATTCAAAACCATCGCCACGCGCACGCCCGGCTTGCACCTCAGCGAGCATTTCAAGGGGCTGGCGAATCTGACCGATCGCGTGGCCATCGTGCGTTCGTTGTATCACAACGACCCGGCGCATCTTTCCAGCGCGCACGCTACGCTCACCGGCCATTTGGCGCCGGTGGTGCGTAGCGACCGCGATCCGCCCAGTGATCGCGACACGCCCCATTTCGGCTCACTCATCGCCCGGCAACGCCCTGCGCGAAAAGACGCCGTGCCGCCGTTTGTAACCATGCCCTGGTTGGCCCATCATCCGGCGGCGCCCGGCGGCGACGCTCCAGGACAACACGGCGGCTGGCTCGGCGCCCAGTACGATCCGCTCCTCGTGCAGGGTGACCCTAATCAGGCCGACTGGAAAGCGCCCGCCCTCGAATTGCGAAACGGCGTTCCGGTGGCGCGTCTGCTGGACCGGCGAAAACTGCTGCACGACTTAAACGCCGCCCGTCGCTATCAAGACGCCCTTCAAGAACACCTTGCACAAGACACGCTCGCCGCCGATTTCACCCGCAAACAAGCCGACGCGTTCGGCCTCTTGGGTTCGGCCCAAGTGCGCGAGGCGTTCAATCTGGCGGCGGAGCCGGAGGCCACGCGCGACCGCTATGGACGCCACATTCACGGGCAGTGCGTTTTGCTGGCGCGGCGGTTGGTGGAGCGAGGCGTTTCGGTGGCGTCGGTGAACTGGCATAACGATGGCCAGAACTTCTGGGACACCCACGGCGCTAACTTCAGTCGCCTCAAAAATCAACTCATCCCGCCAGCCGACCAAGCACTCTCGGCCTTACTCGAAGACCTGGACCAACGCGGCATGTTGGAGCAGACCATCGTGGCCTGGGTCGGCGAATTTGGCCGGCGGCCGCAAATCTCGGCCGGCAACGCGGGGCGGGAGCATTGGCCGTTCTGTTACAGCGGCTTGCTCGCCGGCGGAGGAATTCAAGGCGGCGCCGTTCATGGACGCAGCGACGCCATCGCGGCGTATCCCGCGGCAGACGCCGTCTCGCCGCACGACTTCACCGCCACCTTGTTACACGCTCTGGGCGTTCCACACGATTTAGCGCTGCCCGACCGCGACGAACGTCCGCACCGCATCTACGCCGGAACGCCGTTGCCGCTGTTTGGGTAGCTGTGGAAGAAAACGGCTGTTCTTCGCGAGCTGGCCACATCGCACCGTCATTCCCGCGCAGCGCACCGTCATTCTCGCCGATCGCCTTAGGAATCGTCTTGAAATAAGTTACCGATTGCTGTTCAGAAAAGCCCGGCATTTTGAAAATGCCGGGCTTTTAATTCGGTAAGATTTCATCTGCCGCTTGCCTAAACGCAGATGAAATCTTTCTTGCAGAATTTGAACGGCCAAGCCTATCATGGGGCATGGGCGTTGTTGGTTGGTGAAATTTTCTCGAGAAAGGCGTGCCGTGTCGATCAAAACAAAACCGTACGTGTCCACAATAAAACCGCTGGCGTCGAACCTGTTTTCGAGGCTTGGCTTGCTTCCGCTGGCAATCTGCCTCTGGGCGACGCTGCTGGCGTCAGCAATGCTTCAACCCTCGCCGCTCCGCGCCGAAGAGAAAGCGAAGCATTCGCCGCCGACCCGGCAAGAGGCCCGCATTCTGGAAAAGATGCAAGCGAAAACGGACGTTGATTTTGTTGAAACACCGTTGGCCGAAGCAATGAATTTCCTGGCCAAGGCGCACGATATTCTGATTTTGATCGATCACCGAGCGCTCGACGATCTTGGCGTCGCCCTCGACCCCCCGATCACCGACCAGTTCCAAGATATTTCCCTGGCTTCGGCGCTGCGGCGTTTGCTGCGGCCCCTGGAGTTGACAACCGTGGTCAGGCACGGCGTATTGATGATCACCACGCCCGAAGAGGCCGAAACCCAACTGGGATTAAAAACGTACGACGTTTCCGACCTTGTCTCGGAGGAAGTCGGCGATGAAGAACCGGCTATTTCCGCCGATTCCCTGATCGATGCAATCACAACCATCATCGCACCCGACTCCTGGGATGAAGTCGGCGGACCGGGAGCGATACAATATTTCCGAGGACTTCTCACGATTTCGCAAACCGGCTATGTTCAGGAACAGGTGGCGAGTTTGCTGAAAGCGTTTCGCGCCGCCCGCGGCATCGCCCACGCCAGCGGATTCGCAGCGCCGGCTGTTTTTGAGGTCAGGCTGGTTGTTGGCAATCGGGCGAACGAAGACCGAATTTACGCCGCCTTGGAGCTTCCCGCCGATTTCGACTTTGTCGACACTCCGCTCAATGAAGTCGTTCAGCATGTGGGGGAAATGGCGGAAGTGAATGTGTCAATCGACACCAATGCCCTCGAAGATTTAGGCCTCGGCGTCAACACTCCCGTTATCTTCCGGGCCAGCCAGTTGCCGTTGAAATCGGCCCTCACGCTTCTCTTACAAGAGCTCGAATTGACGTTCGTCGTGCGCGATGAAAGCCTCGTCATCACCACGCCCGAGGAAAGTGAAACCCAACTCACCACGCGATGTTACCCCGTGCTTGATCTGGTGGCTGACGCCCGGCGCACCGCTGATGTTCTTGATGCCACCTCGCACGATTACGACTCGCTGATTGAAATGGTTACCGCAACTCTCTCGCCGGACTGCTGGGATGAAGTCGGCGGTCCCGGCGCTATTGACGGGCTGGATGGCGTACTCATCGTCTCGCAAACAGGCGAAGTGCATGAACAGATTCTCGATTTGCTGGCCCAGGTGCGCGCCAAACTCCAGAACCGCCCCGTGGAAAACACGGCCCAGAAGTTCGATCCCCGCGCCATGAAGCTGGTGGCGTATCGTGTTCGTTACTCGCGGCTTCAGAGCGAGACCGCTTCCAAGGCCGCCGCCAAGAAACCCACCAACAAGGAGCAGGGGCAAGCCGCGCCGCCCGTGCGTTCGCCCATCCAGGCGCAGTTCGGCGGCGGCGGATTCGGCGGTGGCGGAAGAGTAACCGAGCACGTTTTAGTCACTCCCGCCAGTTACGAACCGGTCGAACTCATTGACGTCGTGATGCAGCTTGTGGCGCCCGAGAGTTGGGGGGTTGAAGGCACATACATTCATGCCGTGTCCGACATGCTCCTGATTCGCCAAACGCCGGCGGTCCATAAGAAAATTCGTGCTCTGTTTAAGAAGTTGGAAGTTCCGGGCTTTAACGGCGCCGCATTCGGAGGAGGCGGTGGATTCGGCGGTGGTGGCGGTGGTGGAGGAGGTGGTGGATTCGGCAGCGGCGGCGGTGGAGGCGGATTCTTTTAGGCGAGCGGCAGATGAAAATTTACCTAATACAAGCACGAAGCGCAAGCGAGTGAATCAGCAAACGGTCATTCCCGCGTAGGCGGGAACCCAAAAAAACTCACGGACTCCCGCTGCGTGCGGGTAAGTAATTTTCTGCCGCTCGCCTTAGAGGTTCTTAGCACCTGTCCAAGATCTATTCCGTGCAATGGTGTTATGGAATTCTCATCAAGCCGGAGGTTTGCCAGCCATTCGCCGGTGGTCGAACGCGGCGAACACCACCGGAGGCATCCCGGGGGGATGCCAACGGTGGGAGGCGAAGTGCGGCGCCACGGCCTAATCGGCTTTCACCACCGATACCAACACCGGCCGGCTGGCGTAGGTGGCTTTCATGACGAAGTTCAGCGAGACGTTCGCCATCACGACAATCTGCTGTTTCTCGACCGGCGGCGCGTTCGCGGCGGCTTTCAATGTGATGGAGCCCTTGGCGGCGCCGGAGGTCAGCAGCGTGAGGCTATTGGGGGCGTCGAGCGTGACGCCTTCCGGAAGCGAGTTGCCGTAAACGCTACTCAAATGTTTGAACATCACTTCCAACAGGATGTTTTTATCGAAACCTTAGGCGCGCTCGATCGTGACGTCGATCTTCTTTGATTCGCCGGGCTTGAGCGACACCTCATAAGCACTCAGCCCAACGCCGAGAATATCGCTCGGCCGGCCCACGGATACCGTGTGCATGCCGACCGGCCAATGGCCGCGACCGCCGCCGGGGAGGTAGGTCTCTTGGTAGATTGCGGCAATGGCCGCAAGCTCCTTCGGTGTTGCTTCGCCTTCGGCGGGCAACACCGATTTGCCGCTAACGGTAATGTTCGCCACGCTCATGGCGGCGTCTTCGCAACTCAGCACAATGCAGCCGTCTTGCCCCTTGCCCGCCAAAATGCGGCCCGCCGTGGCGGAAACTCCCGCCGGCAGGCCTTCGATTTTTAGTTGCACTTCTCCGGCGAAGCCATTCTTCCGAACCATGCGGACGTAAATCACGCCGCCGGTTCCCGGTGTGAGTTCCGTTTTGTCGGTATCCAGATAAAGCTCGAAATACGGTTCGCTCCGCGTAACGCGAACAAAATAAACGAACGCCGGGCCGCCGCGAAGGTGGAGGTCGCGCACTTCGATGAAGTATGTTCCGTCGGCGGGCGCCTTCCAATTTTCCAATTGGGAGTCGGCCGACGAACGCTTGCCGATGCGCATGTCGTCGTTCAAGGCCAGTTGCTTGCCCTTGCTATTCAAAATGCGGAGGTGTGAATCCAACGCCGATTGCTCTCTGCGGGCGACCACTTCAAAGGAAAACTTTTCGCCCTTTTTGGCGGCGAAGGCGAAACAGTCGATATCGCCCGCCGATTCGATGCGGCCATTCACGCCGCCCGGCAGAGAAATCGTTTGGGCGTGTTCGGGCGTGTTGTTGTCGGCGTCCGACTCCTGCAAGATCGGTAGTTTGGAAACCACCACCGATACCGGATTACTGGCCGCTTCGCCCATCGGCAGCGGCAGGCATTGCGCATCGGCGGCGGCATCGGCGGGCGGGTTGATAGTGGTCATGGGGTCGGCGGGAATCTGAAAGCCGATCATTTGCAGCTTGGTTTCTTTTCCCGCCGCAACGGCCAAGGGATATACGGTGGTCACGAACGGTTGGTTGCTGATCTCGATGCAATACTCCCAATATTTGTTGCCCTGAAAACGAACGTCGCGAATTTCGAGCAGATATTCGCCGGCGGCGGCAAAGGTGTGGCTGAGAAAGGGATCGCCATAAAAGTAGTTGTCCGACGCGGCCAGCGTCGCGCCTTGGGCGCTGCGCAACGTGATAATGGGGTCGATATGCTGCTGCAAATCATGAATTTTGTTTTGCAGCCGCATCGAGCGGACATGGAAATTCAGCGACGCGCCGGCGGCGGCGTTGAACTTGTAGTAGTCGACGTCTTCGGCTTTCTCAACCGCCCCGCAGACAGCGGCGGGAAGCAAAATCGGTTCGGCATTTTCAGCCGTGTTATTATTTTTATCTGTTTCGACGACCACTTTATCGCGGCTGATCACGAGCTGCCCCAGCGTGCTGACGCCATTGGGCGTCGCGATGCGGAAATCTCGCACGCCGGGCGTGGCTTCCGCCGCCACGGTGAAGCGAACTTTCATCGTTTGCAAATTCGGCGGCTTGGCTTTGTCGGCTTCCTTCACTTCGGGGTGCAAAATCTCGCCGGTAACGCCCTCGCCTGAAACCAACACTTGGTAGGCGCCATACATGCTATAGCGCGATGAAATCGTGTGCTCCGATGTTTGCCCCACTTGCGCCGCCACCGGCTTGAGGCTCATCAACATCGGGTATGATTTTTGCGCATTGGCGGGCGTCGCGCAGAGAATAAAACAAAGAAGCAAGGCGAGTGAATAGATTTTGTTCATCGTTTCGTTTCCAATACGTTTGTTTAACGGCAAGCCGAAGGCGACTGCGTTTTTCCGTCTTGCAAGAACGCGTTGGCGCCAAACGCAGTCGCCTTCGGCTTGCCGTTAAACGAGCCATTTCTATCCGCGTGAAGTAGAGCACCGCTAATGCACATACAAAAACTGTTTCGAGTTCACCAACGCCCACAACAAATCTTCATAGTATTCTTGCGGACTGGGGCTCTCCGCCAGAAATTCCTTGCTGGCTTGCAACTCCGCCTCCGACGGACGTCGGCACAACGCGGCCAAATAAAGTTCGGCGACAATCTCTTTGTGCGGCTTTTTGGCGGCGACAAGTTCGGTAACACGTCCCTTTTTATCAGCGATTTTCTTGGCCAGAATATCTCCGTTGAGCGTGTGCAAAGCTTGTGAAAGATTTTCCTCCTGCGAACGCTCGCATTCGCAAACACTCACCCGACGCGGCTTGGCGAAAGTGGTCAGAAAATAGTTAGGATATTCGGCGTCGGGCAGTTCAATGGCATGCGTGCCCAGCGGCAGGCTCTTGAACTTGGTTTGCACGCCGGTCACTTGGTCGATGGCGTCGAGCAGCGGTTCGGCCGTCAAACGCTTGACCCGGTAATGGCTATAAAAGCGGCGGTCGGAATTATTTTCCGGCGTCGGCTGCGAACTCAGTTGGTACAGACGCGACGTCATAATGTTACGCATCAGACGTTTCAAGTCGAAATCGTGGGCGACAAAATCCTGGGTCAGCGCGTCCATCAAGGCGACGTTGCTCGGCGGGTTGGTGCTGCGCATGTCGTCGACTGGGTCGACCAAACCACGGCCCAACAAAAAGCCCATGTAGCGGTTTACCACCGAACGCGAGAACATCGGGTTGTCGGCGGAAGTCAGCCACTGGGCCAGCGGCAAGCGGCGGTCGAGCGGGTCGTCTATCGGCTCGCCATCGAGCGGCGTGGGTTGCATTCGCTGGCCGGTGCGAGGATGGTTGATTTCACCCGTCGAACGAACCACGACCACCGTCTCGCGGCCAAACAGCCCAAACTCTTCGCTGTTCTTGGAGCCCACGCGGGAGAAAAATGCGGCCAGTCCGTAATAGTCGGCCTGGCTGTATTTCTCGAACGGATGGTGGTGGCACTTCGCACACTCCAGCCGCACGCCGAGAAACAGTTGTGCGGTGGCTTCGGTGAGTGTTGTCGGATTCGCATGGATGCGGAAATAGTTCGCTGGGCCGTTGGTGTAAATCGAGCCCTTGGCCGTGACCAACTCACTGACGAATTGATCGAACGGCTTGTTGGTTCGGAGGGCTTCCTTGATCCAATTGTGCAACGACCACATACCCTGTTCGCCCAACGACTTGCTGCTGTTGCGAATCAGGTCCGACCAGCGCAGTGTCCAGTAGGCGGCGTACTGGTCGTTGTAAATATCTTGGTTGGGGTCGTTGGTAAGCCCTAGCAGTTGGTCGACGAGGGTTTCTCTTTTTTTAGGATCATCGGAGTCGACAAAGGCCAAGGTTTCCTTGGCGGTGGGCAGCGTGCCGATGGCGTCGAGAAAGGCGCGGCGAACGAAGGTGGCGTCGTCGCAGAGCGGCGAAGGCTCCAGCCCCAGTTAGCGAAACTTGTTGGCCGCCAGTTGATCGACGAAGTTATTGTCTTGCCAACCGGCCAGCTTCACCGAATCGGCATAGGGAACGACAAACGTCGAGATTCCGGCCTGCCCTTCGTAAATCACCATGACGGCGGTCTGGCCCTTGCCGACGCAGGTCGCGACGCCATCGGGCGCGATGGCCAAGACGCCGTCGTCCATCGAATCGAATTTGGCCAGCGGCGTCACATCGCGCACGGAGTCGTCAGAATAATGGGCCACCACGCGGAGTTGTTGGCTAGCGCCGACCTGCCCCACGCGCCGCGTCGGGCTGACCGAAACCTTCACCACCTTGGACGCTTCCTTGCGGGGCGGCGGCGCGCCGGTTTCGATCCAGGTTTTGAAAATTTGATATTCGACCGAAGCGGGGTCCAGCCGTCGTCCGCCGCCGTGGGCCACGCTCATCGAAGGTTTGAGCAGAATCAGACTCTCTTCCGGACGGGCGAAGGCGACCCGCCGCTGCCGGGCGGCGCGGGCGATGGCTTCGAAATCGGACTGGGCGTCGAACCCGACCACCGAGAGTTTGAACCCGCCCTTGCCAAACTGGCTGGCGTGGCAGGCGGCCGTGGCGCAGTTAGCCTTGGTGAGAATGGGCGCTACATCGGTTTTGTAGTCGATCTCGCCCGCCGTGACACCCACTGCCGTGACGGCCATTGTTTGCGTCTCATCGCCGATTTTCACGGTAATCGTGGCTTGGCCATCGCCCAGCGCCAAGAGCCGCCCACCCTCGAACACTTGAACGATATTCGGCGCCGACGACGTAATCTCGGCTTGTGTGGTGAGGTCGGGGGAGCGGTCGGTCGCTTGGCCGTTGGCGTCGGTCGCGGAAACGAGCAATTGCAAACGTGCGAATTTGCCTTGCAGCTTTGCGGCGGCCGGCTGCACTTGGAATGTTTTCGCCTCCGCGGAAAGCGAGAGCCCCAATGGCGAGAACGCGAATAGTGTCAAGAACGCAAACGATGCAACGCGGCGTGTGAGACGCATGAGAAATCAACTCCATTGCTCGAGGGTCGAGAAGGCGGGGGAGGCTCAATCGGGGAGTTCAATCTGGGCGGGACCTCCATTATGGCCTACCCGAGGCTGCAATGCTATACAGACAGCACCTTGGCCACCCCAAGAGAGGGGCTCGGTTTTGCCATTGGAACTCACGCTTTGGAGATCGTGCAGATCATCAATCCGTAGCGATAAGGTTCCGCGCCGATGGTAAGGCGAGCGGCGGATGAGAATTTACCTAAATACAAGCACGAAGCGCAAGCGAGTGAATCAGAAAACCGTCATTCCGGCGCAGGCGGGGCCCAAAAAACTCACTGACTCCCGCTGCGTGTGGGTAAGTTATTTTCCGCCGCTCGCCTTATGGCTTTTCGTCCGGCAGCCACACAGTGGTTTTGGGATGGAAGGTTTCCCAGGCGGCGCCGTCGGAAACGATGCCGGGCAAACGCGTGAGTTGTCGGCCTTGCATGGGCCCCGAAAGCGCCGCTCCGGTTTGGAGGTCCCAACTGCTTTCGGTTTCGTTGTCGAGGCACTGGTTTTCACGGAACGTGAAGCTTAAAACCTGGTCATCAACAAGCCTCGAAAAGATCGACGCCGCTTCAGCCGACAAATCAAAAAAGACAACCAACGGTCGTCCCGCCAGTTTGTCGTTGATCACCGGATGTGCAGCCAGAAATCCGAAGTCCCAGATCCGCGACTCACCCTCTTCGACCAAGCCCAGACCCAGCCCCGTATCCAGTCTGGAAGGACCCGACCGATATCGGATGGCGGTGCGCGGGAGCCACGCCAATGAGCCCTTGGCGTTTCGTGTTTTCCAAGATTTCCAGTCGGTCATCAACGAGGGGATCACCTCGAGTTCTTTCCCCACCAGCGGGCCTTTCATGCAGGCGCCCAATAAATGGCTCCACAGGCTTCCGGTCTCTTGGTCGACCATCACGAGGCTGCCCTCCCAGAGCATCCCGGAAACGCCCAGCGTGAGGTTTTTGCCGTCAACTTCGGTGGCATACACGATGCCATTGTAGCAGAGATGTCACCAAGTGGCGGCGATCCGGCGGCCGCCCAACTGATCGTTGAAAACTTCGCGATCCGGGCCGGTCAGCACGTTCAATGGGTAAGCACGCGACTCGCCGTTGATCGTCACGCCCAGCACCAGTTCGTTGTCTTCGATTTTTCCTTTCGCCTCCTCGGCCGACAAAATGGGAAAATCCGAAACCGATGGCGGACGTGAAACAACTTCCATCGGAAAAAACGACTCGGGGCTGGGCGGGTTTTCAAGGCTGATTGCGTGTTCGGTCATCGCCAAACTCAGCGCCGATTCGCTGGCGCGGAACTTCCAGTCTTGCCACTTGGAAATGGCCATCGCCGCCGGAACCGCCACCGCCGCGCTCAATACCGCCAGCACGACCAAACGTACCATGCGTTTAACGACGCCAGGTTTCGAGGTAGTTTCCACCACGACTATTGTTCCTTCCCAAGCAGTTTGGATGTGCGAGGCGGCGCTGCCCCACGTCGCTTTGTCGACAGCCCGCCAAAGTAGGCGCCCGACATTAGGCGAGTGGCGGAAATAACTTACCCGCACGCAGCGGGAGTCGGTGAGTTTTTTTGGTTCCCGCCTACGCGGGAACGACCGTTTGCTGATTCACTCGCTTGCGCTTCGTGCTTGTATTAGTAAAATTTCATCTGCCGCTCACCTCAATGCAATATCTTGCCGACTGCGGGCGCAACCTACTGTGAAGTGCCTTACAAAGCCGCCATTGGGCCAAGAATTCCAAAAAAACAGCTCTTCAGAGGGGGGGCGCGATCAATGACCCGTCTTCAAAATGAACGACGCCAAAGTTGGTGATTTTATTCCGATGCGCATTTGGATAGTTGATCTGGCTTTGCGCGGCGTTTTTTTCTAAAGTGCCGTTCCATTAAAATGACAACACCTAAAACAGCAACGCCGCCGCCAAAGCTAGAATTCCAATCAAACCGAGAGTAACCCACCACCAGGGTTTGCCGGAAAACGCGCTGGTGGAATGCGTTATATAGGAACCGCACGCCGGACATTGCTCGGCCAACTCGTATACATCGGCGCCGCAAAAAGGACAATCGACGTATTGGTCGGCTTCATTCTCACTGCCGTCGAACTCATCTTGCCAGTCGTTATCTTCATCTTCCCAGTGGTCGCCGTCTGTTGCATGTTCGTCGAATTCCATTGCCGCCAACCTCAAAATAAATCACAATTCCTGCAAGCCTGTCAAAGACCCCGTAAAACCTAACTGACACACTTTCGCACGGGAACGGCAATTCCGCAGACGCCCTTTCCAAAACGTGCTGCTCCGCCCCGCGACAGGGCCGGAGATTCGTCAAGGAGGACGAACATGGAAACGATAAACACCGCACTGGTGGTAATCCTGTTGCTCGCCGTGCTGGGCGGCGTGTACGTGGTGCTCAACGAACCCAACGGAACGCTGCCGCAGTCGCTGCTCGATCAAGCCTGGACGTCGGCCGACGATACCAGCCAAGACGATTCAGGGCCCGAAGTTTCCTTCGCCCCGGCTGGCGGCGACACCAACCCACAACAGCCTGGCAGCCATTCAAACACGATGATGGCCTCGCCGGCGGCGGATTCCACCTCGCCCGCTTCGGGCGCCGTGGCGAGGCTTTCGCCGCCACCCCTGGCCGGTTCGCACGATGCTCCGAACAGCGTGAACGCCTCTCTGGAAATGCCCGCCGCCCCAGGTTCCGCGTCCGCCCGATTGTCAGACCTACCCAATTATGGTCGCGGCGCATCGGGGCTGGCCACGGCTTCGTTCAATGCGCCCGGCGCGGGAGAGGTTGCCAGCGCGGCCGACTCCCAACACCTGGCGTCGCACGATGGCCACTCGCACGACCACGGCTCGGCGCCGGAAGAAGCAGGCGGCCCTTCGAATGCGAGGGGCGCGAACTCCGTGGGCGAATCTTCGGCGTCGGCTTTGACCCAATACAGCTTTCTCCGTGTGTGGAACACCGCGCAAACACAGGTCGACGAAGGCCACATGGCCGAAGCGCTCCTGACATTGAGCACGTATTACCAAAGCTCCGCCTTGGATGAATCGCAAACGAAACGTCTGATGCAGCGGCTCGACCAACTCGCCGGATCCGTCATTTACTCGCGTGAAAATCGGCTTGAACCGGCCTACAAAGTGCGACGCGGCGAAACGCTTTATGAAATCGCCGAACGGTATGGCGTGCCTTGGCGTTTGTTGCGCAGCATCAATGGCGTCCAAGACCCGGAACTCTTGTTGCCGGGCCGGGAGTTGAAGGTGCTGCGCGGCCCGTTCCGCGCCGAAATCGACCTACAAAAAAGTGAGTTGACTTTATTTCTCGGCCAACTTTACGCCGGCCGCTTTCCGCTCTCGGTGGGCGATCGTCCGGCCCCGCGGCCAGGACGCTTTACCGTTCTCGCCTTGGAGCCCGGCCGCGTGTTTTTCGATCCCAGCGGACGAAACCTTCCGGTCGGACATCCTGACAACCCCTACGGCAACGTTTGGATCGACCTCGGCGGCGGCCTTTCACTCCACGGTAGTTCGGCGTCCGCAGCCAACGGCGCCGGTTGCCTGAGCCTCAGCCCCCAAGACGCCGGCGACATTTTTGGCATCTTGGCTCAGGGTTCGAGAGTCGACATTCGCTAAAAACGCATCGCCTTCGGTTGAAAATTGGCGAAAGCAGTCTGAAGGCTGAACTCCAACGGTCAGCGCCGTTGGAGTTCCAGCCAATGCCGCCGATTGCAATCGGCTCGGCTGTCATTTAGGCTTGAAGGTTTGTCTGTGGCGTTGTCATTGAACAGCTTTGTCCTTCATCAAGATTTCCCCTGGGTTGCGTTCTCATGAAACTTTCCGCACGAATCTTCCGTTCGTTCGCCGTGGCCTTTTATTCCGTGGCGTTCGCCTACTCCGCGCATGCGGCGCCGCCGGCGGCGCCCGCCAAGCTATCCATCCAAACGGAGCGGGCCTTTCCCAATCTGCGAATTCGTCGGCCGATTGTCTTGACCAACGCCGCCGATGGCTCCGACCGCGTTTTCGTGGCCGAACAACAGGGCGTGGTGCGTTTTTTCGCCAACGACCAGAACGTGAAGAATACGACCGTCTTTCTCGATATCGAATCTCGCGTGGAGTACAAGGATAAAGAGAATGAAGAAGGCTTGCTCGGCTTGGCGTTCCATCCCGATTACAAAAAGAACGGCGAATTTTTCATCTATTACACCACCACCGACACGCCGCAAACTTCGGTGATCTCGCGGTTCCGCATCTCGAAAGACGACCCCAACAAGGCAGACCCGGCCTCCGAAGAGGAGCTGCTGAGAATCAAGCAACCGTTCTGGAACCATAACGGCGGCACGATAGTATTCGGACCCGACGGCTACCTTTACATCGCCTTGGGCGATGGCGGCAAGGCGAATGATCCGTTCGATAACGCGCAGAATTTGGGCACGTTATTGGGCTCCGTGCTTCGCATTGATGTCAACCACAAGAGCGACGGCAAAAATTACGCCATTCCCAAAGACAATCCTTTCGTGGGCCGCAAAGGCGCGCGTCCAGAAATTTGGGCTTACGGCCTGCGAAACATCTGGCGGATGTCGTTCGATCGCCAAACCGGCGAATTGTGGGCTGGCGATGTCGGGCAGAACTTGTGGGAAGAGATCGATATTCTCGTCTCGGGCGGCAACTATGGTTGGAACATTCGGGAAGGCAAGAATCCGTTCGGACCGAAAGGCGCCGGGCCGCATAAAAACCTGATCGAACCGATTTGGGAATTCCACCACGCCGTGGACGGCAAGTCGATCACCGGCGGCGGCGTTTATCGTGGTAAGAAACTCCCCGAACTTCAGGGCGCTTATTTGTATGCCGACTACGTTTCCGGCCGGGTGTGGGCCTTGCAGTACGACCGCAAGGAAAAGGTCGTGCTGGGCAATCACTTGCTCAAGCCGGGCGCTTCGGTGAGCGTGAAAAACATGCCGGTCATCACGTTCGGCGAAGATGAAGCCGGCGAAGTGTATTTCACCGACGCCTTCGGCATGATCTACCGATTCAACCAGGCGAAATAGGATGGCCGACCTCTGGTCTTCACTGAGCGGCGAATACCGGGAAATCGTTTCGGCGGTGGTCGAAAAACTCGGCTCATTGGAGGATGATCGCGTGCTGGCTCAAATATTGGGCGAGCGTTATTCCCGCTGGGTCGATATGCGAGAAGCGTTTGAGAAGGCCGGTTATCCGCCCACGGAGACCATCGTCGAACTAACCTTCGCCTCCAACCTCTTGGCGTGGGTGGCGGGCGCCGGAGCCTGCGATGGCGAAGTGACCCACGAAGAACTCGACCGCGCCTGGTCGGTGACGAGCGTAATGGGCGCGCGACTGGGGCTCTCGGTGGTGCGGTATCGGCGGTTCGACCACCATAACGCCAACAGCCACCATGAATTCATCACGACGTTCGTGACCGACGAATCCTGGTTCGGCGGCGCGGAATCGGGCGCACTTTCGTCGGCGCTGCGCCTCTGTGGAGGTATTGATCGGCATTGGAGCGAGTGCTCTTTGTTGGATCGCTACGCGAATATGGTGCGAACGGCGTTGGACGACGTGCTGCAAGTCGGCGGCGTGTCGGCTGAGGAGCATCATTACCGCAGCCTATTCGATGGCGTTGCGATCGATGTGGCCTCCGCCTTTTCAAACAAAAACAAGCGGAAGAAAAGTCAGACGCCGTTCGCCCAAGAAGGCGTTCAACACGCAGCCCGCGCCGCCACGTTCGACCCCGCCGAAGCCCCGCCGGACGAAGTCCTGGACGAAGCGCTTCAGGAGTTGGGGAGTTTGATCGGCTTGAGCGCCGTGAAGGCGGAGGTGAATCGGCTCACGGCGTATTTAAAGGTCCAGAAGGCGCGGCGCGAGCATGGACTGCGGGAATCGAACCGCACGCTGCATTTTGTCTTCACCGGTAATCCTGGAACGGGCAAAACGACCGTCGCGCGCATTATCAGCAAGGTTCTGTACGGCTTCGGTTTGCTGGAACGGGTCAATCTGGTGGAGTGCGACCGCTCGGAGTTGGTCGGCGCGTATGTGGGGCAGACGGCCATCAAAACCGACGAAGTCATTGAGTCGGCGCTCGATGGCGTGTTGTTTATCGATGAAGCCTACACCTTGGCCCCCGCCGATAACGCCGGCGACTACGGCAGCGAAGCGATTCAAACCTTGCTCAAACGCATGGAAGACGACCGCCGGCGGTTGGTTGTGATCGTGGCCGGGTATCCGCAACTCATGCACGACTTTATTCACGCCAATCCTGGTTTGAAAAGCCGGTTCACGCGTTACATATCCTTCGACGATTTCTCGCCCGAACACATGTGCCGCATTCTGGAGAAATTCTGCGCCGACGAAGAATATCAGTTGAGCCCCGCGGCGCGGGCGCGGGCTTCGCTGCTCTTTCATCTGGCGCACCATTTCCGCGACGAACACTTCGGCAACGCGAGGTTTGTGCGTAACGTGTTTGAAGAGGCGCTCGGCCATCAAGCGCATCGCATCGCCGAATTGGCGGCCGACGCGCTCGACAAACAAACGCTCCTCACGCTCGAAGGCGACGACATTTCCCTGAAACGCATTTCTCAGATCGACCCCGCCCGGCTCAACCTCTCGCAAGCCAAATGGACCACCCGTTGCCCCGGTTGCGACAAAACCGGCAGCGTCAGCCAACGATTTCTCGGCCGCCGCGTGACCTGCAAATGCGAAACCGCGTTCGTCGTGCCCTGGTGGAATCTGCTGCCTGAAACCGTCGGCGGCTTGCCCGCCGGAATGGGTTCCGGCGACTAAGCCGCCATTTTTACATCGGCCCGCAAGTGCTATAACCATGGGCCGTTGGCGTTCCCCGCACGTGGCGTACAACGCCTTCACGCAAGTCGGTTTTGAGTGGATACGGTTTTATGATTACGCAACCCGAGGAAACGACCGCAGCTTACGAGACGGTCGTGGGGCTGGAAGTTCACGTCCAACTTCTCACCCAATCGAAACTGTTTTGCCGCTGCTCCACGAAATTCGGGGCGCCGCCCAATACGCAAACCTGTCCGGTTTGCACCGGCATGCCGGGCGCGCTGCCGGTGATGAACCGTGAGGCGTTCCGGCTTTCCTTGAAAACCGCCATCGCGCTCGACCTGCACATCCCCCAGTTCACCAAGTGGGATCGGAAAAACTATTTCTATCCCGATTCTCCCCGGGGCTATCAAATCAGCCAGTTCGATTTGCCGATGTCGGAACATGGCTTTCTGCACATCAGCGACCCCAAAGGCGCCTTCGCCCCCAAAAAAATTCGCATTCTTCGCGCCCATTTGGAAGACGACGCCGGCAAAAGCCTGCACGACGAAGCCGCCGGCAAGGCGGATAGCCGTATCGACCTCAACCGCGCCGGAACGCCGCTGCTGGAAATCGTGAGTGAGCCCGATATGCGCTCCGCTCAAGAGGCGCGGGCCTATCTCACCGAATTGAAGTTGTTGCTCACCTATCTGGGTGTGTCGGATTGCAACATGCAAGAAGGCAGCTTGCGCGTCGATGCGAACGTTAATCTCCACCTGGAGGTAAAGGGCGAAAAAATCGCCACGCCGATTGTCGAGATCAAAAACCTGAACAGTTTTCGCGCCGTCGAACGTGCGGTGG
Organism: Planctomycetota bacterium; assembly: GCA_024276655.1. Lineage (GTDB taxonomy): Bacteria > Planctomycetota > Planctomycetia > Pirellulales > Pirellulaceae > SZUA-33. The sequence goes on along the minus strand of JAJRWU010000149.1, from coordinate 17,474 downwards.
TTTACGAAGCCCAACGCCAATACGAACTTTGGCGGGAAGCGGGCAAAAAACTGGGCGACGCCCCCAAGCAAACACGCGGCTGGGACGACCAAGCCCAACTCACCCGCGCCCAACGCCACAAGGAGGAATCGAGCGATTACCGCTACTTCCCCGACCCCGATCTGGCCCCCGTGCTGACCAGCGCCCAAGAGGTGGAAAAGCTCAAAGCCGCCATGATCGAGCGGCCCGCCGAACTGCGCAGCCGCTTGCAAACCGACTACGCGCTCGACGCCCATGACGCCGAGGTGATTGTGAATCAGGGGCGGCCGTTCGTCGACTACTACATCGCCGTGGCGGAAAAAAGTGGCTCGGGAAAACTGGCCGGTAATTGGATCCAACAGAGCGTGTTGCGCTATTTGAATGAGCAAGAAATCGGCATTGGGGAATTCGACGTTTCGGCGGAATCGCTGGCGGAAATGATCGGTCTGATTCAAGGCGGAGAACTTGCCTCGTCGCGCGCTAAAGATGTGTTCGCCGAAATGCTCAATGCAAAAACGACGGCCCCCGCAGCGATGAAAACCCTGGGAATTGAAGCCGTCGACGATTCCACCCTCGTGGCGCTCTGCCAATCGTTATTGGACGACAATCCGCGCATCGTGGCGGATGTTCAGGGCGGCAAGCAACAAGCCGTGGGCGCTTTGATCGGTCAAGCCAAAAAGAAAAACCCCAACGCCAACCCCAGCGAAGTGCGAAAAATCTGCCTACAACTGATCGACGCCATGTAGACGGGTGAGGCGATTATAATTGGCGCCTACGGAGTAGCCATCGTCATGTCGGAATCAGAAACAACACCGTTTTCGCCAACCGCCGCCGCGCCGATGTTGGAAGCGCGCCCCTTGCCGCGACTGGGCATCTCCCATTTGTTGTTATGGATGCTCTGCACATCCCTCTATTCGGCGGTAACGCGGCAATCGCTGGAAGGGCTATCGGCCCAATGGGAAACGCAAGATGAAGTAACCGTCGCTATGCGAGCAGGTCTGATCCTGGCGTACGTTCGGCTGGTCTTTTGGGACTGCCAAATTGGCGCTGCTTGGGCCGGAGCCGCTGTTTTGTTGTTTACGCGAATTCGCGGCGCCGCCCCTTTGCTGCGGCAGCCGGGGCATTGGATTTTGCTCGTCGTCGGAATGCAGGCCGGCATTTTTATGCTGCTTAACTTCCTTCCGCTCCAAATTCTGGACAACGATTTCATCCTGTCTATACGTTTTTTTCGCACATCGTTATTAATGGCCATGGCTGCTCTCTATGCAACAGCGGCTTGGCGGAGCAGGTCGAGACGCTGGACCGTGTTCTTCGCCGCGTTGGTTATGCAACAAATATTTGACAGTTTGATTCCATTCGCCTTCTCCGCCGTAGCGTGGTTTCAAGGTAATCCCGGGATAACGGTGTCATTTGTCAGATGGACTCAGGTCGGCGCCGGCATACTGGTCGCCATTGCCGCCGTCACACTTGTCGCCGCAATTATCTTGGATATTCGAGATCGCCAAAACCGCGATTGGCTGCACTGGCTGGGAGTGGCGATATTCGGCATATCCACGCTCGGCACAGTGGTCGGACTCGCACTGGCGCTGATTGTGTTCTAGGTGCTGGCAGTTTTTTAGGCAGCAGGGGGTTTTGTTTTGACGCGGTATCCTCCGTGGTTTCATCGTATTTGAGTTCGAACGGACCCGCCATGGTGGCCGTTCGCGGAGTTTGATCGGAACGTTCATCGTTACGCTGGCTTGATTTTACAGGAGGGAACGGAGAGAACGGAGAATCTTGTTTGTTTGCTCGTTTCCTCCGCATAAAAGGTCTTGCGATGCATGCTTTGTTTTCCTCCGCAAACAGTATGACGCACGATCTGATTGGTTCCGCCATCGAAGTTCATGCTGATCATCAACTTTAATGTTTTTAAATTGACGGACGGCGTTTTCAGATTGATCCTGCCCGGCGCCTACACCGAATGATTCCGCACTTTCTCTGTTTCCTCCGTTCTCTCCTGTTCCATTCGTGTCACGCGGAGTGAACGAAGGGTTGCGTTCTTACGACCGGTGAAAATCAGGAACGGTTACCCGACATGTTTCCTTGTATCGTGGCGGCAACCGAGACGATATATACTTCACACGGCCGGCAAGGGCTCGTTTAACGGCAAGCCGGAGGCGGCTGCGTTTTGCGCCAACGCGTACGGCCAAGGAAAAAACGCAGTCGCCTCCGGCTTGCCGTTAAACGAAAAAAGTGTCATTTTCAACCGTGAGCAGTATAATAAGGGCGAACATTTCGGGTCTCGGCATATTCTGTTTTTGTGGCAAAACAGTGGGAAGCACATGATGGAACAACATCGCGAACAACAACATTGCCCAGGGCCGATCTCACGGCGGAGCGTGCTCAAAGCCGGCGCTTTGGGCGTGGGCGGATTGGGTTTGAGTCAACTGTTGCAACTGCGGGCGGAGGCCAAGCAGGCGGCGGTTTCGCAGCCGGATACCTCGATCATTTTCATCTGGTTGCCGGGCGGTCCGCCGCATATGGAAACCTACGATATGAAGCCCGACGCGCCGGCGGAGTATCGGGGCGACTTCCGGCCAATTCGCACGAATGTTCCGGGAATTGAGGTCTGCGAACATTTGCCGATGCACGCCAAGATCGCCGACAAGTTCACGCTCATTCGCTCGATCGCCCATGAGTTCGCCGACCACGGCGGCGGCCACAAACGATTTCTCACTGGTCGAAAGCCGGCCACGCCGACTGGTTTCGTGAACGACGCTCCGGCGGTCGGTTCGATTGTGTCGCGGCTTCGCTCGCAGCGCAACATCGGCCTGCCGAATTATATTTCGGGCACGGCGGCGGGCCGCGCCGCGGTGGATGTTTATAGTTTCGGCGCTGCTTACGCCGGTTCGTCGTTCGTGCCGTTCAATATTCCGGGCGATCCTAGCGAAGAGAATTTCCAAGTTAAGAATCTCTCCGTGTCAAATTCGGTTTCCTCGCGGCTGGACGACCGCTTGGCATTGCTCGACGGGTTCGACACGCTTCGCCGCAACGTCGACCAAAGCGGCGCCATGGACGCCATGCAGCAGTTCAACCAGCAAGCGATGGAACTGCTGTTGAGCGAGAAATCGCGGCGGGCGTTCGATCTTTCGCGGGAGCCCGACGCGCTCCGCGATCGGTATGGACGCCACGCCTGGGGGCAACGCGCTCTGTTGGCGCGGCGGTTGGTCGAAGCGGGGTGTAGTTTTGTTACGATGGTGATGGAGAACCCTTATCAATCGGGCGTAACGCGGCTGAAGCAGGGCGTCTACAATTGGGATTCGCACGCCGTCAACTGCCACCTGTACGACGACGCCTTGGCGCGGCTGCCGATTTACGACCGCGCCATCACGGCGTTGGTGGAAGATATCCACCAGCGCGGCTTGGAGAAGAAAGTCATGCTGGTGGTCACGGGCGAATTCGGCCGCACACCGCGACTCAATACACAAATCGGCACGCAGACCGGCGTCCGCCAACCGGGGCGCGATCATTGGCCGCGGGCGATGTCGATGCTCGTCAGCGGCGGCGGTATGCAAACCGGGCAGGTGGTTGGCCAAACCAACAGCAAGGGCGAAGAACCGAAAGACCGGGCGCTCACGCCGAACGATCTTTGGGCCAGCGTCTACCGGCATTTGGGCATCGACCACCATCAGGCCATTCTCGACCACTCAGGTCGTCCCATGCCTTTGCTGCCGTTTGGCGAACCGATCTCGGAATTGCTCTAAAAAACGCGGAGCCATTCGTTCCCGAAACAGCGGTCGAGAAGCCCGGCTTTTTGAAAAAGCCGGGCTTCTGAAATGGGAGGTGGTTTCCCCCTGTGCATTATGGTTTGGGTGTGTGCGCCGCCATGAATTTGGCGATGTGCTTGATCGATTCCCTGGCTTCGGGCAGCAACGGCTCGTGCGATTGGAACACATGGAACATGCCCGGCCAAATTTCGAGTTTCACCGGGATTCCGTCCGAGCGAGCTTTCGCGGCCACGCGAATAGCATCGTCGAGCAGCATTTCGTGTTCGCCGACCTGAATCAGCAGCGGCGGAATACCGTGGTAGTCGCCAAACACGGGCGAAGCCAGCGGGTTATGCACGGGCCAAGCCAGTCGGCTACGGGGATTTTCCTTGCCCAGATAATAATCTCGGAACACGGGCATGGTTCGAGCACTGATGATGGGGTCTTTCGCGGTTTTCAGCGATTTGCTGGTTAGTGTCCAATCGGTGGTTGGCGAAAGCGGAATGCCTCCCGCCGGGAGCGGAAGTTTGCGGTCGCGGAGCGCTAGCAGCGTGGCCAGAGTCAGATTGCCGCCGGCGGAATCTCCGGCGACAAACGTGACCTTGGCGGCGCTAGCGCCAGACGGTCCGTTCGAGAGCATCCACTGGTGTGCCGCGACACAATCATTCAGCCCGGCGGGGAACGGATGCTCCGGCGCGAGTCGGTAATCGGGCAGAAGCACGGCGCACTTGGCCGCCGCCGAAATGTGCGCCGCCAATGCGAGATAGAATCCGCCGGAGCCTGAAACAAACCCGCCGCCGTGCAGATACAGCAGCCGCACATCGGGGTCGGCGCCGGGGGCCAGCACCCATTCCGAGGGAATCTCGCCGACCTTCACGCGGATGAGTCGGACGCCCTTTATTGTGGGCGGGCGGCGCGAGCCCATTCCGGCGCGAAGCTGCTCCAGGTTGAAGTCGTTTGTGCCGAAGGGCGTTCCCTTTCGCAATTTTTTCAGGTAGGCGATGCTTTCCGGCGAAACCGCCCGCCGGGAAACGGCGCCGTCGCCCGTGTTGAGAAGCGCGGAGTGTTTTTGAACGGGCGTTTTTTGAACAGCGTCTTGTAGAACGGGCGTCTTTGGCCGTGGCTGGTTGTCGTCTACGGCGTACGCGCCGACCGCGAACGTCAAGAGCAATAGCGCCGCGCCGAAAAAACGTTTCATCGCAAACCTCCAAATATGTGAGCAACGGGTCGAAGGAGACGCCTCGGCCAGACTGGAGTTATCGTAACTTGCGTTTCGGGTGGGCGTCAAATTTCACGCACGTAGGTCCTTGACGCGAGCGTTGGCGTTCATGCTTGAGCATCGAGCGGAAAATTAGTGTCGTAGCCATGCTCGCCAGAGCGTGGGATGGTTCACCGCTCACCCACCGTCTGGCGACGATGGCTACACAAATGCGACAATTATTTCGCGAGCGGTGCTTAGCATGGTTTCCTTGATTAAGGACCGCTCGCGAAATAATTGTCCATTCTCGTTCTTCTTCTCCGCAGCGCTCCGCCTCTTTTCGCTCTGCGTTTCCCTTCGTCCCGAGCGTTTGTCGGACACGCGCCGTCGGGTAGGTTGTTGGCGCGATTTTCCACGCCACCGTGACGCGAACGCCTGAACAGTTACAAAAACCCGTTCCAGGATAAACGCCATCGGCTGCCGCAGGCGCCTGCCCAAGCACGCCGCGGCGACTATAATGCGAGCGATTGGCTTCCGGCGAGAAGAGACGCCCCTCGCGGTTTCGCCCGTGTTCCCCCTTCCCGCGTCGTCGGTTTGAAGCACAATTCCATGCACGTTATTTCCATTGACCATCCTGAACTGCCGCCCTTTGAAATGCCCCAGCGGTTCCGCACCGATATCGCCTATTTCATGACGCCCGCCGGGGAGAACGGCGCCCCGCAGTTGGGGCCGAATGAATATTGGATTCGCCTGGAAGACTCCCGCCGCTGGCTCGACGACCTCGTATTTTATCTCGTTTCGCCGTTAGACGCCGCCGTGAAAGCGGAGATCGAACTGACCGACGAACAAGAGTCCTGGCTCGAATGGATGGTCGCCAATAACGTGCAACATGTTCGCGTCGCGTAGCGGTGGTTTGTTGGATTTCAGCCGCTCAAACATCGGCCCAGGTGTTTTCGGCAATGCTGCGGTTGAGAGCTTCAATCACGCGCATGTTGGCGACGGCGTCGGAGAGCGGCGTCGGCGTCGGCGCGGCGTCGAGAATGGCGCGAGAGAATAAGTCGCCCTGCACGGTGTATTGATCGCAGACCTCGACCGTTACTTCCTCCACTCCGGCCGAAGTTTGTAACCAGAGTTTACAGGGGCGGTCGGGAGGCGCGTTGAAGGGGATTTCGATTTCGATGCCGCCTTCGTCGCCCAGAATGTTCACCCGCTGATACTTCGCCAGTTGCGTGGAACAGGTGAATGTTGAAACGCCGTCGACAAAATCAAGTATCGCCGACGACAAACGGTCGGTCTGGAATTGAGGGTCGAATTCGGCGTAACCTACGACGCGGTGCGGTTCGGCGTCGAACAGGAACCGCGCCACCGAGATCGGATAACAGCCGATATCCATCAGCCCGCCGCCGCCCAACGCCGCCTTGTTGCGGATGTCGCGGGGGTCGACATTATAGTAGGAGAAAAAGGACTGGATGGTTTTTAGATTGCCGATCGCCTTTTCCTCAACCCACTTTTTGGCGAGTCGCCATTGAGGATGATGCCGATACATGAACGCCTCCATCACTTTCAAGTGAGGGAATTGCTCGGCGGCGGCGACCAATTGCATGGCTTCTTCCGAAGAGAGCCCAATCGGTTTTTCGCACAACACATGCTTGCCCGCCTTGAGCGCGGCAATCGCCCAACGCACGTGCAAATGATTGGGCAGCGGGATGTAAACGGCGTCGATATCAGGATCGGCGAGCAACGTTTCATACGCGCCGTAGGTGTTCGAAATGCCCAGTTGATTGGCCGCTTCGTCGGCTTTCTCCTTACTGCGCGAGGCAATCGCGACGACGTCGCAGAATTCACCTTGCTGCATGGCGGGAATGACTTTTTCCAGGCCAATTTTCGCGGTGCTCAAAACACCCCAACGAACCTTGCTCATGAATACTCCCTCAATGGTTGCCGTGATTGCAAAGCGTTTTAGAATACGCCACAGCGGTTGCTCGAAAAAGCCCGGCATTTCCAAAATGCCGGGCTTTTAATTCGGCGAGTTATTGCGTGTGGCTTCCAAGGCGAGCGGTGGAAAACAACTTAGCCGCACGCAGCGGGAGTCCATGATTTTTTTTGGGTTCCCGCCCACGCGGGAATGACCGTTTGCTGATTCACTCGCTTGCGCTTCGTGCTTGTGTTAGGTGAATTTTCATCTGCCACTCGACTAAACTCCGCTCGGCGTGGCGAAGTGGCCCTCTCGGTAGGTCCTGCGTAGGAGCGCGTTCGCTTCATCATCGTGCAGAATTTGTTCTTTAAGAGGATCGAATTCCAAGGTGCGGCCGACGCGCGTCGCGATATTGCCCAAATGACAAAGCGCCGCCGAAAGGTGCCCCACTTCAATCTCGGCGGTGAGTTTCGCGTTGCCGGCAATGGCGTCGATAAAGTTTTCCGCATGGCTGGGCAACGAAACCGGTTGCAGCTTTATTTCACGGGGCCGATTGCGTTCATCGAACACTTTGAGCACGCCCCGTTTGGCGAGCAGCATCCAGCCTTCGGTTCCGTAGAAAGCGTTGCCGTTGTCGACGCCTTCCATGCCATAACGCGACCACAGCCGTTGCTCGAAAATGAGTTGCCGATGTGTTCCCCGCCGCCCATCGCCGGGGTAATCGAACGATACATATTGGGTGTCGGGGAATTGTTGGTCGTCGTTGAATTTGAGTTTGCCGCCGGTCGCCGCGATGCGCGACGGGTGTTGGTTCACATCCAAGCCCCACCGCGCGATATCGAGTTCATGCACGCCGTCGTTGCCCATGTCGCCGGTGCCGAAATCGTACCACCAATGCCAAGTGTAGTGATGGCGATTACTCTGGAACGGCGGCTTCGGCGCCGGGCCGACCCACATATCGTAGTCGAATCCGGCTGGCGGCTGGCTCGGTTTCGCATGGCCGATTTCGCCCCGACGCTGCACGTTCCAGGCCTTGGCCGCCAGCACATCGCCGATCACGCCTTCGCGCAACAGCCGCATTCCCTGGGCGACCAACTCGCTGGAGCGGCTTTGCGTGCCGTGCTGCACCTTGAGGCCGCTGCGATGCGCCGCCTCGACCAACAACCGCCCCTCGCGCAGGTTATGGGCACACGGCTTTTCCACGTACACATGCTTGCCGGCGGCCAACGCCAACAGCGAAGCCGGCGCGTGCCAATGGTCGGGCGTGGCGATCACGACGGCGTCGAGCTCCTTCATAGCGAGCAGGGCGCGCAGGTCGGTTTTGATCTGAGGACGGTCGCCGAAACTGGCCGCTATCTGCGCGGCGCGGGCGGCGTCGGGATCGCACACCGCGACCAAATCCACGCCGTCGACCGAAGCCAATTCCTTCACCAGGGAACGGGCGCGGCCGCCGCAACCTATCGCGCCTAATCGTATGACGCTGTTGGCCGCTTGGGCTGTTTTCACCGCCGCAGCCGCGGCAACACTGGCCAGACCGGCAGATTGAAGAAAGTTTCGTCGTGTCGATTCAGCCATCACTAACAACCTTTCACAAGAGCGGTATGAGCCCGCCGGGCGGACCGTGTTCGGATTGGAGGCGAGTTCCGATTCCACGCGTTTTCGTAACTACTTGTTGCACGCCACCAGTAAACACCACCGCAAGCCACAAAGCAACAGCGATGCCCGCCATGGCGGGATGCGTCCTCGCCGTTGAATGCGATACGGCGAGCGGCGGAAAATAACTTAGCATCGAGCGGAAAATTAGTGTCGTAGCCATGCTCGCCAGAGCGTGGGATGGTTCACCGCTCACCCACCGTCTGGCGACGATGGCTACACATATGCGACCGTTATTTATCGCGCGGTGCTTACCCGCACGCAGCGGGAGTCTGTGAGTTTTTTTGGGGTTCCCGCCTGAGCGGGAATGACCGTTTGCTGATGCACTCGCTTGCGCTTCGTGCTTGTATTCGGCAAATTGTCATCGGCCGCTGGCCTAAAATCACGGAATAACCACCGCTCTATTGCATCACGTCGGCGAAGGCTTGTTGCAAACAGGCGAGCGCCCGTTCGCCTTGCGCGCCGTCGACAACCACGTTCACCCGCACTTCGCTGGTGTTGATCATGCCGACGTTGATTCCCGCATCCGCCAAGGCGCGGAACATTCGCATGCCGACGCTCGTATGGCTACGCAAGCCGATGCCGGAAACCGAGAGCTTCGCCACATCGGCGCTGCTCGTGATCGAATGAAATTGCAGCGACTTGGCCAAACTCTCGGCCACCAGCACGCTCTTTTTCAGATCAGCCTTGGGGGCCGTGAAACTCAGCGTGGCCAGGCCGTCGTCGCCATGATAACTCTGCACGATCATGTCGACAAAAATACCGGCGGCGGCAACTTCCTCGAACACCTTGGTCGCGACGCCGGGAGAATCGGGCACGCCGTTGATCGTGACACGGCTTTGATCTTGGTCGAGCGTGACGGCGTCGATGATCAGGTCTTCCATGCCGGCGCCTTGCAGCAACGCCACGACATCGAGCGGACTCTGATTCTTTTGCGCGCTGCGCTCGGTCAGGGGAGTCAAGTGTTTTGGCGGCTGGTCGAGGTTGAACGCCTGGTGCACGGTGCGCAGCGCTCGTTGCGCCGACGCCTGCTCCACCAGCACCGAGATTTTTATCTCGCTGGTGGTGATCATCTGGATGTTGACGCCGGCTTGGGAAAGTGCGCCGAACATTTCGTTGGCCACGCCGGTTTGCCGCTCCATTCCCAGGCCAACGACGGAAACCTTCGAGACCATGTCGTCGTAAACGACTCGCACGGCGCCAATGGTTTGGGCGGCATCGCGAGTCGCCTCCAAGGCGGCGGCCAGTTCTTCGCTAGGCGCCGTGAACGAGACATCGGCCTGGCCGTCGAGCCCGATGTTTTGCACGATCATATCGACCGTAATAGCGCGGTCGGCCAGCCGGGAAAAGATCGTTAGAATCGAACCGGGAACATCGGGCACGCCCAGCGCCGTGATGCGAACTTCGTTTTTGGTAAGCGCCGCCCCGCTGACCGCCACGTCGTTCGATTCGGGGTCGGCCACGATCAACGTTCCGGGCAAATCGGTGAAACTACTGCGGACGTGAATCGGCACGGAGAATTTCTTGGCGAATTCCACCGCCCGGCTGTGCATCACGCCGGCGCCCAAGCTGGCCAGTTCGAGCATTTCATCGTAACTGATGTGGCTCATGCGGCGAGCTTCGGGCGAAACGCGAGGGTCGGTGGTGTATACGCCGTCCACATCGGTGTAGATTTCACAGGCGTCGGCCTGCAACACGGCGGCCAACGCCACGGCGGTGGTGTCGCTGCCGCCGCGGCCCAGCGTCGTGATATCAAAATTTTCATCGATACCCTGGAACCCGGCCGCAATCACGATATTGCCTTCGTCGAGCAAACGTTGCATGCGTTCCGTGGAGATGGAGCGGATGCGGGCCTTGGTGTGCGTGCTATCGGTTTTGATGCCGATTTGGCCGCCCGTGAGGCTGACGCCCTTGTGGCCCAGCGAATGAATGGCCATGGCCATCAGCGCCACGCTCACCTGCTCGCCGGTGGAGAGCAGCATGTCTAGCTCACGAGCGGGCGGGTGGTCGTTGATTTCGGCGGCCAAGCCGACCAGCATGTCGGTATTCTTGCCCATCGCGCTGACGACCATCACCACCTGGTTGCCTTCTTGCTGGGCGCGAATGGCCTTGCGCGCCGCGGCCAATATTTTTTCGCTATCGGCAACGCTGGTGCCGCCGAATTTTTGCACGATAAGCGGCATGGGAATTTACACTCTTCTAGCCCAGCCGTTGCGGGCGAATAGAGAAACAGTTTTGTAATCGTTCACGGGTTTTGACTTGTCGGATAGATTGCTTTCGCATTTCCCGCGCCACCGTGAACGGTTACAGAAAAAGCCGGTCAGCCCAAAAAGCGCGCCATCACTTTCCAGCCGTCGGGAAAAGCTTCGCCCTCGGCCGCCGAAACTTCATTATAATGCGAATGCCGATCGGGCTCGACGCCCGTTCCCGCCAAGGCGAACGGCACGGCGCCGTGCGTATGCGTTTTGGTGGCAATCGAAGTGGGGTGGTCGGGCGTGACAAGAATGCGGTGCTCGCCGCCGGCGCGGAGCGCGGCATGCAGCGGACCGACCACATGCTGATCGATTTGTTCGATGGCCTTGATTTTGGCCGCCACCTCACCTTCATGCGAAGCTTCGTCGGGCGCTTCGATATGCACGCAAACCACATCGGCTTCGGCTATTGCGGCAATGGCGCAGCGGCCCTTGGAGGCGTAGTCGGTATCGGTGTAGCCGGTGGCGCCGGGCGCCTCGATACAGGGCCAACCGACCAAGGCGGCCAAGCCTCGCAGCAGATCGACCGCCGTGATCATGCGGCCTGTTTTTTGATATTGCTCAGAAAAAGAGGGCAGTTTGGGCGTGCGGCCCAGTCCCCAGAGCCACACGTTGGTGGCCGGGCGTTTTCCCGCGGCAAGCCGCGCCTTGTTGACAGGATGGCCGGCAAACACGTCGATGCTCAAACTCATGATCTGGTTGAGCAGGTCGCTGCCGGCGCCGCGAGGGAAACTATCGACGACCGCCTGGCCGGTCAGATCATGCGGGGGAACGGTGCGAGTTTCGGGGCTAAACGGCGGCGCTGCGCCGGCGCCTCGAAAAAGCAACAAATTGCGATAACTCACACCCGGCGCCAACTCCAGCCGTTCATTTTCCAGCCGCTCTTGGAGTGAGGCCAGCAGTTGTCTGGCTTCGTCGGTGGAAATATGTCCTGCGGTAAAATCTTGCATGGTTTGGTCTTCGATCGTGACCAAATTGCAGCGCACCGCCCAGTCGTCGGGCCCTAGTGCGATGCCCTGCGCCGCCGCCTCCAACGGCGCCCGCCCGGTAAAGTAGGCATTCGGGTTGTAACCCAATAGGCTCATATTGGCGACGTCCGACCCAGCCGGCAGATGCGGCGGAACATGGTGAGCGAAGCCGACCACGCCGGAGGCCACGACGGCGTCCATCGCGGGCGTGTGGGCCGCTTGCAGGGGAGTTTTACCGCCAAGCGACTCCAGCGGTTCATCGGCACAGCCATCGGGAATGATGATTGCGTATTTCATCAGTGCTCCGCAATTCAACGAGGAAAAACATCAGTTGCAACGGCCTCGAAAGCCGTCGTGCAAATTCACATACTCTTGGGGCGGCCTGAAACCAGAAAACCGTAGCGCCATCAAATATCGAGTTGGCGTCTGAGAAGCCCGGCTTTTTCAAAAAGCCGGGCTTCTAAACCGGGCTGTCGTTTTCCAAGACTTCCCAAACTTCGCCCAACACTACGGCTGGGGAACCGCATGGATGACCGCCAATGTCGGCTGTCGGGCGATGCTTGTCGAGGGGGGCTTAACGATCGAGCACGCGCATGCGAATGCTGCCGGCTTGCACCGAATCGAGTTGGTCGATTTCGGCCAGCGCGTCTTGGGCGGCGCCTTCCGACGCTGAGTGCGTCATGATGATCAAGGGAATTTGGTGGTCGCCGCCGTTTTCGCTCGATTCGTGCTGCATCACCGAGGCGATCGAAATAGCGTTTTCCCCTAAAATTCCCGCGATTTGCGCCAACACGCCGGGATGATCGTTCACGCTGAAACGCAGGTAAAACCGAGAGCTCGACTCCCGATGTTGCAGCAACCCCACGCCAGATTCCCGCCGCGACCATAGCTCCAGCGTGCGAAAAGTAATTTGCGTGCGGCCCACGGCGGTATCGATCATATCGGCCACCACCGCCGAGGCGGTCGGCATTTGCCCAGCCCCCAGGCCGTGAAAAAAAGTACGGCCGACGGCGTCGCCCACCACACTCACCGCATTGTACGCGCCGCGCACCTCCGCCAAGGGCCGCCCCATGCGAACCAGCGTGGGCGAAACGTGCAATTCCAAACGCTGGTCGGTTCGCTCCGCGACGGCAATCAGTTTAATGCGGTAACCCAACTGGGAGGCGTATTGGATATCGGTCGGGCTGAGTCGGTCGATTCCCTGGCGGGGAATATCTTGCCAATGCACGCGGGCGCCGAACGCCAGGTGCGCCAAGATGGCGAGTTTCTGCGCGACGTCGGAGCCATCGACATCCATTGTGGGGTCGGCCTCGGCGTAACCGAGTTTTTGTGCTTGGGCCACGGTGGCGGCGTAGTCGGCGCCGTGCTCCTCCATTTCCGTGACAATAAAATTGCTGGTGCCGTTGAGAATTCCTTGCAGCAAATTGATCTGGTTGGCCGACAGACATTGCCCGATGCTGGTGATGATCGGAATGCCGCCCGCCACCGCCGCTTCAAAGGCGATCGAGCGGCCCAACTCCCGCGCCCGATCGAACAACTCCCCGCCGTGTTCGGCCAGCAACGCCTTGTTCGCCGTGACAATATCCTTGCCGCTTTCGAGCAACTGCAACATGATCGTGCGGGCTGGCTCCAGTCCGCCGATCAACTGCGCGACCAGTTTGATTTCAGGATCGTCGATGATCAGCGAAAGATCGTCGGAGAGAACGCCGGCGGGCAGCTCCAATTCACGCGCTCGTTCGACATCGCGAACCACCACCCGTTCCAGCCACAATGTGCGGCCGGCGTGTCGGGCGGTGCGATCTCCCTGATCGAGCAACAATCGCGCCACGCCAGAGCCCACGACGCCCATGCCGACGACGGCAACTTTGGTCTTTTCCATCTACGGCCGCACACCTTCCCGAAACGACAACACAAGGCAGTCAGACACAGCAGCCATTATCGTAAAGAGCAGATGTGAAAACCGTCAACCGGCCGCGCCGTTTTCCGAACCGTTGGCGTGTACGCTTTAGCGTGTTTCCGCGCCGTTGGAGTGTACCCCTCTGGCTAAATATTGCGGAGTATCGACTGATTCAGGGAGTCACGTAGCGAACTGCGTTTCTCACCGGTTGGCCGACAACATACGCCCTGGGTTGACCGAAAACGCCCTGGCCAAGCAACACCGGGCGGGCCACCACCAAGGGCTGGGCGACGACTGGCGAATACGCCACTACCGGCCGGGCGACCACTGGCGAATACGCCACCACCGGAACCACAGGGCGGAAGGTCGTCTGCACGGGTGCATACTGGCTGGGGGCGGAATAAGCGACCACCGGCCGCATGACACGGCGGTAGGGCTGCACAAATCGGGGCGTCGCATACACCGGGCGGGCGGCATAGTGCGGGTTGCAGGCGTCGACATGGCTCACTGCCACCGGCGCGCGCGCCACCGGAGCCGCGAAGACGGGTGCTGCTACAACCGGCGCTGCTACAACCGGCGCTGCGTACGCCGGCGCTGCGTACGCCGGAGCAACACGAATGGGGTCGACGGCGAACGTTTGCACCGGGCCAAAGCTCTGCGCTTGGGCCTCGACAGAAACCCCCAACGACAAAGCGACGGCCGTCAAAAAGAATAACCGGCTCATTTGCCACAACCCTTTCCCGAAAACAAGAATTACCAACAAGTCTTACATTTATTCTGTAGTCATAAGCGTCGGTTGGCAAGTGTTCAGACCGAAATATTGATGCGGACCTTAAAAATAGACGCATCATCCCCGCGCAACCGCACTTATCGGACGGAAAAAAACTCCTCGCCCACGGAGCCGCCCATGCTTATCAATGGTCCCCAATTTACCTGCCGACTTAAAAGACCGGCATTTTGAAAACGCCGGACTTTTTTTTCCGGCACCGGGAACTTATTTCGGGACTGTTCCTTTTCGCCTTCGCCCGCGGCAAAAGGCCATTGGACAATGCGCTCGCAAAAAACTAACCTGAGGCGACGCCGCGCAACCTCGAACGCGTGGGGAAATTACTTCCCGGTTCAGAAGGCCGGCTTTTTGAATAAGCCGTACTTCTCAAACGCCCTTTTTTAGGACCCGATCGTTCCATGCCAGAAACATCGAGGAAGAGTTCGCGTCCGGTGGGCGGCGTTCGTTTCGACAACGCCGGCCGCGTGGTTCTTGTCACCGGCGGCGGCAAGGGCATCGGCCGCGCGATCTGCGACGCGTTTGCCCGCTCCGGCGCGGCGGGCGTTGTTTGCCTGGATGTCGACGCCGCCTGCGCTTCCGACCTACCGCCGGGGGTGGTGTTTCGCCGTGGCGACGTGGCCAGCGAAGACGACTGCCGCAGCGCGGTCGACTGGGCTGTTCAGCAATTCGGCGGGATCGATGTGCTGGTGAACAACGCCACGATCCAACCCGCCGATTCGTATCGCCCGCTCGATCAGTTTTCCAGCGACCTCTGGCGAAAGATGCTCGACATCAACTTCACC
Organism: Planctomycetota bacterium; assembly: GCA_024276655.1. Lineage (GTDB taxonomy): Bacteria > Planctomycetota > Planctomycetia > Pirellulales > Pirellulaceae > SZUA-33. The sequence goes on along the minus strand of JAJRWU010000149.1, from coordinate 2,258 downwards.
GGCTACGCGATGATGGCCAAGCACGCCTTGCCACACATGCTGCGGCAGCGGTCGGGCGTGATCGTAAACATCGCCAGCGCGCAGGGGCACCGAACGTGCCGCAATGTTCCGGCGTATGGCCCGATCAAATCGGGCAATTTGATGCAGGCCCGCCAGTGGGGCGTGGAGTACGCCCGGCAAGGCGTTCGCGTCGTTTCGGTATCGCCGGGAGCGATCGACACGCCACTGTTGCAAGCGAGTTTGGGCGGGCAGGGAGGCGCGTCGGATCTGGCGGACCGCCATCCTCTGGGACGCATCGGCGCGCCAGAGGAAGTGGCCAACGCCGTGCTTTGGCTGTCTTGCGCGGACGCCTCTTTCGTCACCGCGACCGATCTCGAAGTCGATGGCGGCTTGGGCGCCTGGGCTGCATTCGCAGGACCTTACGAACTCGCCTAATAGGTTTCCAGGCTTTTGAATCCTCCGCCGGAGGTTCGGGCGGCGTTCAGACACCGTTGGGCCGACTCCGCCAATGCCTCGGCGGGAAAGTTTTTCGGCGGAGCGGCCACCGTGGCGGCGCCAACGCTGACGGAAAACTCCAAATGCGCCAACGCCGGTACCTGCGACATTTGCACCGGCAGGCGTTCGACAATGTGGCGTGCGTATTCCACCGCCTCGCTGCGCTCGCAGTCGTTGATGACAACGCCCCATTGTCCGTCGCCGACCAACAGTGCGCCGCCGTGTGGGTCGCAGAGGCTGTTGAGCGTTTTTTCAAAAGCGCCGATCAACATGCAAACCCGCTCGACCCCGCCCGTTACAGAAAGCTCGCCCAGATCGTTCAAGGCCACCATCAGCAGGCTCAACGGGCTGCGTGTTTTACGCGACATCGCCACGCCGCTAGCGATGCGGCCGAGTAATCCTGGGTCGTCAACTGCCTGGTTGTTTGCGCGCGAGGCGAGGGTTTTGGTGTTCGTGGTGGCGCTTTTCGATTGCAGCGCCAGGGGCGAAGCGGCGGCCGTCGGCAGACGACCTGGCTCGGCGGGCATCGCGGCGCGGCGTTGGGCGGTTTCCCGTAGGACGGCCACTTCTTCAACTTCCCGCGAGCGTTCGGCGCGCTGCTTCAGCATCGTGCCGGCGGCGTCTTGGGCGGCCAGCGACAGTTGGGCGTGCGCCTGTTCGACGATCGCGGCGCAGTCTATTTCGTCGGAGAAAGAGATCGCCAGCGTCTCGCTCAGTTGTTGTATTTTGGGTTCGATTCCGACCAGCAGTTCGACGGCTTCGTCGATTTTTATTTCGCGATACGCGCCGCTCGCGGCGATCAATTCCGCCAAGGAGCCGGCGGTCTGCTCGGCCAGGAGTTGCGCGGTCAGTTCCGCCAAATGCAGAATTTGCGGCGTTGTTCGTTCGTTTTCAGGCAGTTGGTTGATCACCTCGGCGTCGTGAGGAATTCCCACCGCGCGGACAATGCTCCGCGGCAATTTCCAATGTTCGAGCAACCGGGCGCTGAGTGCGATATGGTGAAATCCTAGGGCGTCTTCTTCCCAGGGGGCGGTGTCGGCGTGTTCGGCGATGGCGCGGCGGCGAAGCGCGATATACGGTTCGCCGAGATCTTGCGTGAGCACCAACACTCCGACGTCTTGCAGCAGCGCGGCCAAAAACGCCTCGTCGCCGGGCGCGTTCCAAAAGCGAATGCTGATTTCTCTCGCCGCGACTGATTTAATCAGCGCGTGTTTCCAATAGGCCGCTAACGCCTCCGGCTCGGCGCCTTCGGTCAAACTCTTGGGCAGACTAAAACCAAGCACCAACAATTTCAGCGGCTTCACGCCCAACAGGGCCAATGCCTGATTCAAATCGCTCACTTGCCGACTGAGTCCGAACAGCGAACTGTTGACCACGCCGAGCAACTTGGTGGCCAGCGAAGGATCTTTTTCGATGCACGTTTTTAGGGCTCGAATATCGACCCGCGGAGATTCTGTCAGCTCCAAAACCTTGGCCGCCACGGCCGGCAACGTATACAGCCGCCGCGCCTTCTGGGCAAAACGGTCAAGAAGATCTGGGGTCGAAAGCTTGGTCATATTGAGGGGTCCGATATCACTCGCGTCATTTTGGAATGGGCGGAAAAGAGGCGCCGCGTCGTGCTTGTATACTGCTCGCGGTTGAAAATGTCGCATTCTTCGTTTAACGGCAAGCCGAAGGCGGCTGTGTTTGGCGCCAACGCGTTTGAGCAAGACCGAAAAACGCAGTCGCCTTCGGCTTGCCGTTAAACGAGCCATTGTTAGCCG
>JAJRWU010000148.1 GCA_024276655.1 Planctomycetota bacterium | reverse complement strand
GCGCGCTGGAAGTACGTGCATCGGCATCCTAACGGGCCTCACGAATTGTACGACCTGGAGCACGACGCCGATGAATTCAACAACCTCGCGGCGGATGCGGCTCACACAAAAACACGCCAGCAACTCAAACGCCGGCTCGACGCCTTCTACAGAGAGTACGCCGAACCGAAGTACGACTTATGGCGGGGCGGCAAATCGCAGACGCGAACGTTCATTGGCATTGAGGAGGCAATCGCTCAGGCCGAGGCTGTCGAACCGCCGCCGCTTCCAGAGGGTTTCTCGCCGCAAAAGATCAGCGTTCCCGAGGGCTTTACGGTTGAACTAGTCGCTGGTCCTCCGCTGGTGGCGCATCCGACCTTCGCCACCTTCGACGACCGCGGACGGCTGTTCGTTTGCGAAGCGGCGGGCGTCAATATGCGTGCGAACGAGTTGGAGGAGAACCTGCCGAATTCCATTCGGATGCTCGAAGACACCGACCGCGATGGCCGTTTCGATAAGAGCACCGTATTCGCCGACAAAATGACGTTTCCCATGGGCGGCGCCTGGCACAACGGCGCCTTGTACGTGGCCTCGCCGCCCAGCATCTGGCGGTTGGAAGACACCACCGGCGATGGCGTGGCCGACCGCCGCGAGGCGATCGTCAATAAGTTCGGTTACTCCGGCAACGCGGCCAGTATTCATGGTTGCTTTTTTGGCCCCGACGGCCGCCTCTACTGGTGCGATGGCTACCACGGCCATGAGTTCAAGGATGACGCCGGAAATATCACCAGCCAACGCAAGGGATCGTACCTGTTTTCTTGCCAGCCCGACGGCTCCGACGTTCGCCTGCACTGCGGCGGCGGTATGGACAACCCAGTGGAAGTCGACTTCACCGACGAAGGCGAACTGCTGGGAACGGTCAATATTCTTTACACGCGGCCGCGCGTCGACTGCCTTGTTCACTGGCTGCATGGCGGCGCCTACCCGCATCGCGAGCAAGTGCTCTCGGAATTAAAGGTCACCGGCGACGTGCTTGGCCCGATACACAAGTTCGGCCACGTGGCGGTTTCGGGAGCCCTGCGATATCGCAGCGGCGTGATCGACCATCGCTGGCGCGACAACATGTTCGCCACGTTCTTCAACAGCGGCAAGGTGGTGCGGCTGGAAATCGAACGCGAAGACGCCACGTTCGACGTCACGCAGCGCGAGTTTCTCTCCTGCGACAGCCGAGAATTCCACCCCACCGATGTGGCCGAAGACGCAGACGGCAGCCTGCTCGTGGTGGATACCGGCGGCTGGTTCTATCTGGGTTGCCCCACATCGCAACACGCCAAGCCGGATATTCTCGGTGCGATTTACCGCGTGCGCCGTCGCGGCATGACCACGCAACCCGATCCTTGGGGCCAGCGAATCGATTGGTCAAAGCAAACGAATGCATCGCTCGCCAACTTGCTGAACGACACGCGGTTCAAGGTTCGCCAGCGGGCCATCGCCGAATGCGCCGCGCGCGGCGCGTCGATCGCGCCCACGCTCAAGCAGATCGTCGAACGCGGCGATCTTCGCAAACGTCAGAACGCGCTCTGGGCGCTGACGCAAATCGTCGGGCAAGGCCACCCGGAAATAGCATCCAAAAAAATACACGCCGCTATCCGGCCCGCGTTGAACGACCGCCGCGCGAATATTCGCCTGACAGCCTGCCGCAGCTTGGCTACGTATCCCGATCCCGCCGCGCTTGGCCGACTTCTGGAAATATTAAAGACCGACGCCCCCGCCTTGCGCCGCGAAGCCGCCACGGCGCTCGGTCAACTGGGCGACCCGCAAGCCGCGCCGGCGCTGCTTGCGGCGTTGGGCCATAACATCAGCCGCACTGAAGAACATGCGATTATTTACGCACTCATCGAAATCAACGACCCTGCCGCAACGCGCAAAGGCTTGGCCGCGAAAAACGCCAATGCGCAACGCGGCGCGCTGATCGCGCTCGATCAGATGGACGCAGGCAACCTCACGGCGGCCGATGTTGCAGCGCTCGCCCATTCCGCCGACGCCCGCTTGCAGCACGCCGCCGCCGGTGTGTTCACCCGCCGCGCAAACTGGTCGGACCGGGCGGCGGAGGTTCTCGAACAATTGCTGGCGCCGTCGGCGGCCGCGCAACAGAATGAAGCCGTGATCAGCCGGCTGATGAAAAAATTTCTGGCCGAGCCTGCCGTGGGTGAATTGATCGGCCGGTTGCTGGCCGATGTTCCAATGTCTAACAAAACACAAACTCTGTTGCTGGCCGCCATGGCGCGAGGCGGCAACACGCCGCTGCACGCCAGTTGGATCGCGCCGTTGGAGCGGCTGCTTGCATCGCAGGATTTGGAAACAGTCGAACTCACGCTGGCGGCGCTGTCGGCGATTAAGTCGGACCACTTCAAAAAACAACTTGAAAATATCGGCGCCGACCAACAGCGGCCCACACTCCTACGGGTGCGCGCTCTGCAAACTGCATCTGGGCGGCGGGGCGTTCTCAACGATGCGGCGTTCGATCTGCTGGCCGGCCTACTCGCTTCCGGCGGTCCGAACGAGAGCCTGCATGCGGCGCAGATGCTCGGCGCAACGGCGCTCAGTAAGCCGCAAACGCTTCGGCTGGCGCCGCAACTCCAGCGCGTTGGGCCATCGCAACTACGGGAACTTCTACGGCCATTCCAACGCACCCGCGACGCCGATGTCGCCCAGGCTTTCCTATCAGCGATGGCGAACGCCCGCAGCCTCACCACGCTGGCGCCGTACGAATTTTCCGACGTCATCAAAGGCTACCCGCGTGAACTGCTGCCGCCCGCCAACAAACTGCTCGATCGTATTGAACAGGAGGAGCAAAAGAAGTTAGCCCGGCTCGACAAACTGTTGCCGCTCCTGAAACAGGGAAACGCCGCCGCCGGCCAGCAGCTTTTCTTTGCCGAAAAATCGAAGTGCGGCACGTGCCATCGCGTGGCCGACAAGGGCGGCAAGATCGGGCCCGACCTAACCACCATCGGCTCAAACCGAGCGGCGGCCGATTTGTTGGAGTCGATCGTTTTCCCCTCCGCGACCTTCGTCCGAGATTATGAACCGCACTCCTTACTAACCGCCGATGGCCGCGTGCTTTCCGGGTTGATCGTGCGTGAAACGGCTGATGCGTTATTTCTCCAACAACAAACGGGTGATCCGGTCGAAGTGCCGCGCGACGATATTGAGGAGCTGGCGCCGAGCACCGTTTCGATCATGCCCAACGGTTTGGAGAAAGCGCTCACGGAATCGGAATTGGCCGATGTGATCGCCTACCTGATGAGCCTTCGGCGCCCGGCGGCTCAATAACGAAGCTCAATAACGAGCCAGCCCGGTGGTGAAGATCGTTTGAGCTAACATTTATCGACACATGTTTGCCTTTTGTTCGAAAAGAGTATCACCATGTTTCCATTTGCCAGGTTTCGATTCGTGGCGTTGGCAGCCACATTTACCGTGGCGTTGTTTTTTCAGGCGTCTGTCGCGCAACCCGCCAGTGCGGATGGCGGCAAACGCGCCAGCGCCGAACGCCCCAACATCATCGTGATTTTTGCCGACGACCTAGGCTACGGCGACCTAGCCTGCTTTGGCCATCCGACCATCAACACGCCGCATCTCGACCGCATGGCGGCTGAAGGCATGCGGTTCACCCAATTCTATTCCGCCGCGCCGGTTTGCACGCCCAGCCGCGCCGCACTCATGACCGGCCGCCTGCCGGCGCGTAACGGCATGTGTAGCGATCGGCGACGCGTTTTGTTTCCCAATTCCAAGGGCGGCATTCCGGCCAGCGAAATTACAATCGCCGAAGCCCTACGCGCTCAAGGATACGCCACCGCCTGCGTGGGCAAATGGCACTTGGGCCACCTGCCGCCCTTCCTGCCCACCGCCAACGGGTTCGATTCCTACTTCGGCATCCCCTATTCCAACGATATGGACCGCGTGAACGACGCCCCCAAGGGCCGCGCCTCGTTTTTGCATCCTCGGGTGGCGTATTGGAATGTCCCGTTGATGCGGAACGACAAAATCGTGGAGCGTCCGGCGGATCAAACCACGATCACCAAACGTTACACGGAAGAAGCCGTTAGTTTCATTCGCGCCCACAAAGACCAGCCGTTCTTTTTATACCTGCCCCATAGCCTGCCGCATGTTCCGCTGTTTCGCTCGAAGAAATTTGAAGACGTCAGTTTGCGAGGCTTGTACGGCGACGTGATCGAGGAAGTCGACTGGAGCGTCGGCCAAGTCTTACAGACATTGCGGCAAGAGGGCCTCGCCGAGAACACGCTGGTCTTCTTCACCAGCGATAACGGTCCCTGGCTGACGTTCAACGAACACGGCGGTTCGGCCGGCCTGCTGCGTGATGGAAAAGGCACCACGTTTGAAGGCGGCATGCGAGAACCGACGGTCGCCTGGTGGCCGGGAACGATCAAGCCGGGGTCGATTTGTCGTGAGTTGGCCAGCACGATGGATATCTTCGCCACCGCGCATACGCTCTCCGGCGCCGAACTGCCCCAAGACCGCGTGCTCGATTCGCACGACTTAACACCCGTTTTGCGGGGCGAGGGAAAAAGCAGCCGAGAGGCCATCTTTTACTACCGCGGCTACCGGCTGATGGCGGTTCGCCAGGGCCCCTTCAAAGCGCACCTGATCACGCAAACCTCCTACCGCGCCGATGGCCGCAAAGCCATCTCGCACGACCCGCCGCTGTTGTACCAACTGGAGCACGATCCCAGCGAAAAGTACAACGTGGCGAAGGATCATCCCGAGGTGATCGAAGAGATTCGCGAGCTGGTCAGGAAACACCTAACCGCCATGAAGCCGGCGCCTTCGCAGTTGGAGTTGTAAGCCGACGGGTGAAAACGGATTGCAACCGTGGGAGTGTACGCTTCAGCGTGCTGTGCAAAAGCCTGGTATTTTGAAAATGCCGGGCTTTTTTTCACGGCAAATATGCACGAGAGGCCGAGCCGGCTCATCCCACCGGTTTGGCGGCCGAATAGCGAGTGGCGCCGCAGGCGTAAACCGAACATTTTCCGGCATACTTCCAGCATTCGGCATGGTGGGGCGTGCGGCAGGCGCGGCAATACACGGCTTCGTTGTCGGTCACTTGGTCGCCGCATATCTGGCAGACGATTTCCCTGGCGGAATCGTCCGTGGTTTCCAGAAGTTCGATGCCCGCCAACGATGTGAACGAAAGCAGATCGTAGGTTGTCAGCGCCGAGGCGACAAACTTCCGCAAATTTTCTCGCGTGTGGTAGCGGTGATACTTTCTTACACAGACGACTCCTTTTTCAATCCTGAGCGTGAGTCGATGCAAATCGTTCCAGGTCCGAAATTGCAACATGTGGAGTTGAAGGTGCGGCGATAATGCTTGACGTGTTTTTTCATCATCGTTGGCGGCAACCGTGAAACGATGGTCGAAAGTCGCGAAGCCCGAGCGGTAGTTGGGGCGGCCAAAAACCGAAGAGAACTTGTCGAGGAATCGAGTCGGTCGAATGAGGCAACAAAAATCCTTGTCGAACCAGCCGATGCGAAGCTCCGTATAGTTGCTACGCCATTCTTCACGATCACACGTGACCACAACCTCTTGACCATCGTGCATGAATCGAACCACCGGCGGTCTATACCAGCCAGAAAGCCAGCCGGAAAAACGCACCCGCCCGCCGCGCCGCTGGGCAAGGTTTCGATAGGCGTCGCGCTGGACAAAACGAAGAATCGCGACAAACGCGCACACCACCAACCCGGCCAGAAAGAAAGTGGTCGCCATTACGACGGTGGATGTTTCCATCGGATGATTCGCCGAAAATCCTACTGAGCGATGTCCGCCCAACTCGAACGGACCTGCCTTTACCGCCCACCGAGAAGTTCGCTTCCCGTGGTCGGACGGCTGGCGTTATTCTACGCAATGCAGTTGCAAAAGGCGAAATTCATACAAAAAAGCCCGGCATTTCAAAAATGCCGGGCTTTTAACGTTTGCAACTTAGATTCGCCAGATTCTTAATCGTCGTAGGCCATTGCCCGACGGCGCCGGCGGCGAAAGAACCTTCGCCGCGGAACATCGCCTTCGACAAAGAAGTATCCGGCCAAAAGGCGATAGAAGGCCAGAATCACGAAGGCGCCGATGGTCGCGACCAACAGTCCCAGCGGACTCAGCGGCGTGATGCGTTCGCCCGCGTAGAAGAAACTGACCGCGCCGCATCCTATCACCACGCCGCCAATTCCCATCAACAGTGTGGCCACGGCGCCGCCGGGGTCGCGACCGGGCATGATCGCCTTAGCGAACAGCCCCACCACGGTGCCGAATCCGATCCAAACCAGCACATCGTTGGCCAGTTGGCGAGTGAATTCCGTGAGTTCAAATGATTCCATCTGTGGGCTCCCTCCCAGTAGATTGGCATGCAACACCCGTTCATTCCAACAGACGGGCGTTATCATCGTTATCGTCCTGATAACCGACGCCGCTTCACACCAAATTCCGCTCACCTGCGCCGTTGGCGGGAAAAAAGGAACTCCGTTTCTAGTGGTCTGTCAGCATTGAATTTTAGGATTAGCCGCTGGGCGCTAGCCCACGGTTGTACAGGAAAAACCGGACGCTAGCGCGTTCCGGCTGATTTGAGCAATCCGAATTTTCATCCGTGACAAACCACTAGTGTTTTTTTTCGGTGACGCTTTGCAACAAGCCCGACACCACGCGGCGTATTTTCGGCTCGGCTTCTGTTTCTAACGAGCTGCTCCGCGCCGGCCATGTTTCGTACCCGCCGAGTGCATGCTGGCGCGGCGGCGGCAGGTACCCGAATTCGCCGTTGGCCAGCCCCATTACGATCGTGTCAGACATCGGACTTGCCGCCTTGATCGCCAACCCGGTTTCGGCGAACGGTTCGCAGGGAATGCCGACGATCGCCAAATCGCCGATGCGCAGGGCCTGCAATTTCAGGGAAACCGTCGGCGGCAGTTTGCTCAAGGCGAGTGCTTCGCCGGCGTAGATTCTGGTCCAGGGGTGAATCTGCTTCGCGTTTTTGGGTTGCGCAAGCACCGCCTCCGCCCAAGCCAGACGCTTTGCATCGGGCCGCCGTACTCCCAGTTCGAGCCGTTTTTCCGCCATGTCCAGCGAAACATCCTGACGATACGCGATGCCGTCGAGCAGGCGCAGCGTTTGTTCGGCGAGGGCGCGTCCGGCCAAGTCGATTCGTTCAAACGGCGGACGTCGCCCCAGAGCAACGCCCTGTATAGCGCCGGTGTTGCCACTGGTTCCGTTAGACATCATCGCCACCACCGGCGGATGGCCATCGCCGGTGGGTAGGTTTTTCCGCAGCCAGCGGGAATAGGCGCCGAAGTAATCGGCGCTGACCAAACCGCGCTGGTAGCCGCCGCAATAGTGAACGGAATAATTCCCCAACACCGCCAAGGGCGCGCCGTCTTGATGGCGCACCGAGATGATCGAAAACTCTGGGTCGACCGGCCCCGCCGGTTCGAGAATGACGCCGCCTTTTCCCGCCACCGACTTCACTTGCTCGCCCGCTTCACCGAAAGGATTCGGCCCGACGCTGCCCGGTTTGCACAACGAGCGACGGCATTTCACATATTCGGGTTTTTGGAACGACGTCCAACCGATGTTGGCCGGCGCCAGATTTTTCTCGGCCCGCACCACCGCCTGGGCGATTTTCTCCACCAGCACCGCATAGTATTGGTCGTCGTCAGGACCGACGCGTCCAAACGGAACGCGCGGCGCGGCGTGGGTGTGCGTGGCCGAGATCAACATCCGATTCATGGGGAGTTTGATCAACTCGGCGACGCGCTGCTTGGCGAGATCGAAGGTGTCTTGATCGACGATGCACAAATCGCAGACGACAATCGCGAGCTTTAGGGCGCCATCGTCGAGCACCAGCGCTCGGGCGAAAATGCGATCATGCACGCCGGTAATGGGACCGGGGCGGCTGATCACGCCGTTCATGGAAACGCCCGGCGGCGGCGTAATATCGACCTCCGCCGCGCCGGCTCGCAACTTGGCGGCGGGCTGTTTGGCCGACGCAGCGTTTTGAGCGGCCGTTACGATTGCTAAAAACGCGAACGCAAAAGACGCACTTGCCGCCACTGGCAGCCAAGACAACTTTATGCAACGCTGGGCGGAACTAATCATAGAGACGAAATGTGGTTGATTCATCGTTGGGTATCCGAGTGTTTTTCGACCAATGCCTTGCGGCGAACACGGTGACACAATTTCAAGGCGCCTTCTTACCGACCCAGTAAGCGGGCAGCCAAGGCTTTCTCTGGAAGCGTTCGGTTACTAGGTTTTCCATTTCAAACTCGTCGTACCGACATCCAAAAAACGAACGGCAGGCTTCAAAAACAAATTCCTCGCCAAACGCGGCTTCGTCGTATTCCTCGCCGTCGGCGAGATAAAACCGCTGCCCATCGCGCTGCACCGCCAAGTCGAACAGTGGCGCCTCAAAAGGAAGCGGTTCGCCAAAATCGATCCAAACGCCTTCATCGGCGGCGCCGGCGCGAACGCGTTTCAGCATGCCATCCTCATACCAAGCATAGCCAAAAAAATTCACCACGCTATGCAGGCCGATCACCAGAATCTGCGTGTTGGGGAACAGGCGGCTCACGTTCTCAATAACTTTTGGCGCGCCGGCGTCCCAGCATTCATCGAACAATCCCGAGTGGCCGATGACGGCGGCGCCATCGTAGGCGCCAAGGTACAATTCATTTTTCCGCCAGGGATAGCTGGCTTGATCGAAATTGCCGAGCCCGGCGCTCTGGTATCCTCGCAGGCCAGTCGCCTCCAGAAGCGGAGCACACCGCTTTGGATCGTGCTGGGGGAATTCACCCAGAAAGCCCGGCGCGCGGGCATTGGCCAACAGACACGACGCTTTCCATCCCATTGGCGAGGCTCCCGTGGTGGTGTTTCGACATGAATTTTCTAAAAAAAGAAGACACAGTGTTCCAGTAACAGTCGCAAATAAGGTTGAATTTGTTTGCTTCAAATCGTATCCGGAACAATCGCAACGTCTGTTTGCCGCAGCGTACAATGGATGGGTATTTGGTGGAATGGGGCCATGGAACGACACGCACTTTGAAGATGAATTCGACAATACGGTCCATGAAAAATTGTCGGCGGAATTGTACTCCGCCATCAACAAGGCCATTAAAGTCGCTTCGTGTACGTTCGGCGTATAGCGAAAAGCAGCATATCAAATCGCGCAACCGGAACGGCGGTTGGGCGCCGAATCGGGGCCGCGTTCCACAAACAGCAACAACACGGTGTCCACGACAGACGCCGAAGTCTCTTTCCATGGCGGGCGCATGATGGCGGCAACGATAAACCGAAGCAGTTGGCTGATGCTGATCCCACTTTTGATTATGGGCGCCGCCCACTCTGGCTCCAACGTTGCGGCCGCCGAGCGTATCAGAACGCCGCCGGTGGCGAGAACGATTCGCGTTGCTCGCGGCGCGCGTTCGTTTAACCGCGTCGGCGACGCAAACAAGCAGGCGGCGACAATCGCCGTGTTGAAGCCCATACAAACTCCGCTCGGCAAACCGAAGCCAGGTGATTGGCTGGACCAACATCCCGACGAACCGGGGCAGACGTTTCAGGAGTACGTGCGAGCCCGCCCCGCGACTCCAACCGGTAGGCGAACGGTAATCTATGTGCAGCCGCTGGGAGAGTTTAGCGAGGAGCAACGCGAGATCGTGGCGTTGTCGGCTGAGTATTTGAGTTTGTATTTTGGCCGGCCGGTGAAGGTGCTCGAAACATTGCCGCCGGCGACCGTTCCGGCCAGCGCGCGTCGCACGCATCCCCAATGGAAGGTAAAGCAGATTTTGAGCACCTACGTTTTGGAACACGTGCTCAAGCCTCGCCTGCCGAAAGACGCGGCCGTGTATATCGCATTCACCGCGACCGACTTGTGGCCCGGCCAAGGTTGGAACTTTGTTTTTGGGCAAGCGTCTTTTCGCGACCGCGTCGGTGTGTGGTCGATGACTCGCAACGGCGACCCGGCCGAAAGCAAGGAGAGTTTTCGCCTCTGTTTGCGGCGCACGCTCAAGACCGCCACCCACGAGACGGGGCACATGTTCTCGATCAAGCATTGCACCGCCTACGTTTGCAATATGTGCGGCTCGAATCATCTGGCGGAATCCGACCGGCTCCCGCTGCACCTCTGTTCGGAATGCCATGCAAAAATTTGCTGGGCCGCCAATGTGGAGCCGATTGCCCGCTTCCGCCGGCTGGCCGAGTTTTGTCGCGAGCATGGCTTGGAGCGGGAACGGGCCTACTTCGTTAAGGCCGCCAACTTGTTGTGCGCCTAAATGCGATCACCATTTGTTTGGCCGAAGGCCTTATTCACATCCTGCAAGATGACGGGTGAACTTGGCCTTCGGCCAAACAAAAGGATGTCGCGTTTAATCCTAGGGCGATTCCCTGTTGTTTATACACAAGTCATTCGACAACCCGCCAGATTTTTTTTCACCAGGGGACGCAAGATTCGCGCCGCCGATTGAAGCAAGAAGGCGTCGTCGCAGGCAAGAGTTCGCTACAAGCCGGAGGCTTGACAGCCATTAGCCGGCGGTCAGCGCAGCGCCACCGCCGGTATTGGCCGCGCAATCACTCCCGCATCCCGGCGGGATGCGAGGATGCAGCGGTCCGGGAAACGCCCGGAAACAACCGCCTGGAAACACGAACCGTGATCTGCTTGGGCTATTGTTGTATACTTCACGCGGTTAGCGATGGCCGTTAAACGAAAATGCGACCATTTCAACCGTGAGTGGTATAACCTGGGAGAAAAAAATGACTTGCGTTCATTTGCGACAGCTATTCGATTTATGCCAGGAGCACGAGCTGAAAATCAGCAGTTCCGATTTGGTGCGCGTGGTTTGCCAGCAGTGCAACGAACAGGAGGTGTGTCCGTCCACGCTGACCGACGAGTACGATGCCATGCAGCCACAACCCGGCAGTCAAAAAGCTGGCGGTTAGGGGCAGTCCCGAAATAAGATCTCTCAGCCGAGGAGCAATAGCTCACGGTTACCAGCATTCGCGGAGAACCGGACGCTAAGCACCGCTCGATAAATAACTGTCAGTAGTTCCAAGTTTGACCGAATTTCGTTGGTTGCCGCAAGGCGAATACCCCGCAGGGGTTGCATACCATAGCCCAGGGTAAGCGGCATTGCCGCGCTACCCTGGGAAACCGATGATTCGAAACAGATAGAACCCCACAGGGGTTCCACAACGTGAAACCTCCCGATTCCTCGCTGCTTTGACGATTGTACAACCCCCGTGGGGTTGGGCTTGGTTTTCGATATCGACCCCCATGTGCGCTCACTCCGTTCGCGACATGGGGCTTTGGAATACAACGCCTTCGGCGTATGAGGCTTACGCCGCACGGCGTCCGACGGTCTAACTTGGAACTACTGACTGTCGCATTTGTGTAGCCATCGTCGCCAGACGGTGGGTGAGCGGTGAACCATCCCACGCTCTGGCGAGCATGGCTACGACACTAATTTTCCGCTCGATGCTAACGCGTTCCGGCTGATCTGCGCGGCGTTTTTGGTAAGAATAATCCAGGCGATCACCCCGCTCGGTCCGAGATGAAATACGGAATTTATTTCGGGACGATTGCTTCCTGCTCAAACGACGCCAATAGTTTACGTAGTTCGGCGGCAAACGACTTTGCGTCTTGAAAATCTTGCAGCCGTCTTCTTTCCGTTCCATCGGGCGCCAGGAAGCGAATGTCGGGAAGGCCGACAACGCCGAAGCTCCGCGCAAGGTCTGGGTGTTTGTCGGTATCAACCTTGAGGAAGACGCACTTTTGCAACAACGCCGCCACTTGCGGATCGGGCATGGTGGTCTTGAGCATTTTCAGGCAGGGTGCGCACCAGTTGGCGTGGAAGTCGATCACGAGCGGTTTGTTTTCCTGCTTGGCGCGCGCCAACGCTGCGGCAAAAATCGGGTCCTTGCTGGCGGCGGGTTGCAGTGGCGCGAGCTTTTGGCGCGCATCATCAGTCGCAACATCATCAGTCACGATGTTGGAATCGTAGCCGGCTTTTTTGATGATCGCGAGCAGATCCTCTGGGCCGATTTTTGTCGCGTCGAATTCGACAAGGAACGCATCGCGGTCGAGTTGCATCTCGACGCCGCGCACCGCCGTAGACCCATACAGGGCCTCTTGGACCGCATTCGGTCAGCCCATTCAGGTAGCGCCGCTCTTGCTTTTCTTGAAGCCGCTGATGTGAATACGAACCGACGCCCGCGGCGCCGATTCAGGCGCGGCGCGCGCCGCAACGGTATTCTCGTGCGTGGGGGCGTTCGCCCCGCAACCACCAGCCGCCGCCAAGGCGAAAACGGCCGCCGTGAAGGCGAGAGCCGTCGCCGCAAACGCGTTGAACCGGAGCATTCGAATTGCCTTTTTTTGGTTAGTTCGCCGAACTTTTGGCGGTGGCGTCGAAGCCGCTGTCGGTGACAGCTTTGGCCAATTCCTCGGGCTTCACTTTGTCGGCATCGAAACGCACCAGCACTTCACCAGCCGAAACATCAATTTTCGTCGACGCAACACCATCAAGATTCTTCAGTGCAGACCGCACCGTGGCGACACAGGCGGCTCAGGTCATGCCTTCCACGGTGAGCGTGCAGGCCTCTCCGGCGGCGGCAGCGGACGAAGCTGTTTGATCGACGGTTTCCATACCGCTGGCGCCTGTCGCGTCGCCCGTTGAGTTTGATGACGCAGGGCTGGATGGCGTCGTGGCCATATCTCCCGTGCAGCCAATCATGAACGACGCCACAACCGCGGCAGACGCAAATAGCGGCAGCCAAATTGTTTTTCTACGAAGCATTAAAGATCACTCCCAAACAGTTATGTTCAAATGTCACGGTCGGAATAGAACAATACCACACGATGATATTGTCGGTCATACGATGTGTCGATATTGATTGTGACCGAGAATATGCTCAAATACCAGCCGTCTGAGCTCAAAACCGCTTTCGACCGATAGCCCGCCCCCATTCCGGCTTGTCGTTGAAACCCACTCCGCTGCTAGCGTCGACGCCGCTATGTCGCCGCTGTATCCAGTATCGGCGCGACGTACGTTATTGGTGGTGTTAGAAGGTATAAGGGTTGCATGGGTTGTTCCCGGAAGCCAGCGCGAAGTCAACTTCTCGCGTCTCAGACGCCGATCGTGAGCGATAGGCAGGCGTACGGAACGCGCCGAACTTCACCGCTCGCTGACGCCTCCAGGAAAGGAAAACCGATGTTCAGTCGTCGTTGGCTCGCCGCCCCGGTCATGGCCGCCGCCATTGGCGGACCTTACCTCGCCACCGAAGCGGATCTTGTCGGTTCGGCCAAATCGCAATGGGTTCAGCTCTACGGCGCCAGCGAAAACGCGTCCGACGACGCTGCCGGTCGGGCCACCATTAACAAAGGCGGGGAAGCCACGGGCCCGGTAACAACGGGTGACATTGCTGGTCCTGAGGTCAAACATTTCGGCGACGTCTTCCGCTTCGATGTCAGCCCCGCCTGGATCGTGCAGCGTTGGGCTCGCGTGAGCACGCGTTTGGCCGACCTCAAATACGACGGCTACCGCGTGCCCTTGGTAACCGGCGTGCAACTCCACGACCTGACCGGCACGCTAACCTACTATTTCAACCAACGCGGCGATGTGCAGCGCATTACATTCGACGGCCACACCGGCGATCCTCGCGTGCTGGCGATGTTTCTCCATAATAACATGGGATTCGAACAGGCGATCAGCAGCCGGGTCGACTTGTATCTGGTCAAGTGGAACGGAACGCCTCGCAGCGCACTGGTCATTCGGCCCGCCGCCGTGGTTCGCAGCGATCAACCGCACCGCCGATTCGATGTCAAAATGGAAATCAACCGGCCCGGCGGCCAGTACCAACTCAGCGACGTCTTCGTGCGCGAGTTCACGGCTGAGAATGGGCTGACGTTCCGGTAGCGTTTTGCGTTTTTGCAAGATGCCTTGGAAGGCTTACTCCGGCCGGCGCCCAGAAAAGCCCGGCTTTTTCAAAAAGCCGGGCTATTAATCCGGCGGGTAGTCCTCACAGCTTCGGCAGGGAGTGGCGTTCAAGTTCGCCGATGCGTCGCTCCAGCAATCGAATCTGACGATCCATGGCGTCGATGCGCTCGTTCAAGTGCTTCAATTCCTCGCCGTTGCGGCGTGAAGGAATCAGCGATTCCAGACCGTGTTCAAGGTCGAGCAGCGCTTGGGGACCGCGACCCCGCCGCGCCCCGGGCGGAGGTTGGGCGTCGGTCAGAAAGACCGTGGTTCGCGCCGGTTGGCGGCCCGGAAGTTGGTAGGTCAACGGCACGCGCTGCCCCACATGCAGCGTACCCATAATTCGCAGCAATTCATCGGCCGTCCTCACCGGCAGATCGGCCAACGCCACAATCATGGCGCCGGCGGGAACGCCGGCTCGGTCGGCCGCCATGCCGGGGTAAACCTGCTCCACCAGCGCCCCCGGTTGACCAAATCTGCGCGGCGCCCCCAGCCGAACTCCCAACAGCGGCGGCGGTTCGTCGGCTGTACTTCCTTCCGCGTGGGGAGGGGCGGCAAAGCGAGGGTTCGCCGGCGGAGGCGGAGCTTGGGGCGCGGTTGGTGCGAAGTCGGCGCGGCGCCCCATGAAAATTGTCTTGTTGAGAATATTTTCGTGGCGTTCGAGTGTCAGGGTGAGTCGGGCGCCGACCGGCAAACGCCCCACCACGTCGACCAACTGTTGCACTTGCTCGATCTTCACGCCGTTGGCCACTCGAATAAAATCACCCGCCTGCACGCCGACCGCAGCCGACGGCCCGCCCGGCTCGACGCTCACCACATACACGCCGCCGCCTTTCGGGGAGTCGTCGGCCACCATCCCCAAGTAGCCAGACGCCGCCGCCGGTGAGTTGGGAACCGCGGGCCGGTTTGGCGCTGCGTGCCGTGGATCGGCGCGGGCCACGTTGATTGCCAGGAAAAGAACGAGCGAGAGCGAGCACAAATACAATAGGCGCATGGTTGGCGGCTCCTGTACGAAGAAGAAACGGTCCAACTTTCATTATACCGATTCACATCGCGATACAGTATAAAAGCCCGGCATTTTCATATGCCGGGCTTTTAATTCGGTAAGTTATTTGTGGACAGATTCCTAGCGGCGGAGCCATTTTCGCCCTGTCTCTTGCGACGCAGCTGTGCGCGGCGCGTTTTTCTCCGGGTTCGAGTCGCCGTGCCCGTGATGATGTTGGTGGTCGTGCTGTTGATGTGGGGGGGCGAGCAACTCCGCGGGCGGGGCCAGTAATTTTGCCTCGGGCAGCGGCGAGATTTGCGCCGGGGCGGCGTTAGGAATGCCGGGGCCGATTTGTTCAACGGCGGGAGCGCCCTCGGGAACGCTCGGTCCGACCTGCTCGGTTGTTGGCGCGGCGGGCGGCAAATCGAGAGAAGGCGAATCCAACAGAGGCGATTCGAGAGAAGGCGATTCCAACAGCGGCGATTCGGCATAGACTGCCGACGAAAACACCGGCCGCGTGGGCGCCGGGTGGAACCGGGGAACTGGCGCCAGCGGCATCGCCTCTTCCTCCTCCTCTAGCGGTATTTCCGCAGAGGAGGCGAGCAAGCAGTGCGCATCGTAACCGATGCCGCAACAGCCCGTTGCCGCTAGCAAAACAATAACACTCGCACTGGCCAGGAAATGCCGAAGTTTCATCGTACGGTCCGTCGAAGTGGAAAGGACCGACCGTGTATCGGCTTGGAGCGCGGCGGACTTTAAAAAAAAACGGATTCTTCCGGAATGTTATTGGGTCGTTCCAGAATACGGGCGGCTGACTATTCGACGAAGAACCCAACATTAAAAGCCCGGCATTTTGAAAATGCCGGGCTTATTGTGTTGCCATCGGCAGCGAAATGCCGCCGCGACGCCTAGCGATTTCTGAGCGCGGCGTTATCCACCGCTTTCATTTCGCTCCGGCAGTGCGGACAACACGCCTTGGCGCCGGCATGCACGCCGACCACCAATCCAATACCAGATACATAACAACAGGCTCGGCAAAACCATTTCACACTACCGTCCTCCATGTTGTGGCCGTGTCGGTTCGAAGCTCGGAACCAACCGCCCTCCATGCATTTGGCGAGTGCAATAAAGAAGCGCTGTTTGGAGGAACGACGCCTTCAATCGCCAACTGCGTTTAATGAAACCGCTGGTTGTTATCGGCAGGGAAGCGGCTCCGCTTGAACACGGAAATTCAGTTTTGAATATCTGTTGCAATCAGCGTTATCGGGCAATGCCAAGAACCGCAAATTAAAAGCCCGGCAATTTGAAATTGCCGGGCTTTCTCTGGCCATTCATGGCGGCTCATGCTATTAGGGCGTTTCAGAGCAAGGAGCGAAGCGCTGTGAGGGCGGCGTCGTAGTTGGGTTCGTGAGTGACTTCGCCGACCGTCTCGGCATAGGCCACCTTGCCGTTGGCGTCGAGAACGAACACGCCTCGCGCCAGAAGCTGGAGCTCTTCGATCAGCATGCCCCAGTCTTTGCCAAAGCTACGGGTTTGGTAGTCGCTGGCCGTTTTCATGTTGGCGATGTCTTCGGCGCCGCAAAAACGATTTTGGGCAAAGGGGAGGTCGACCGTCACGGTCAGCGAATGGATCTGATCCCCCAGACCGCCAAGCTCCTGGTTGAATCGCTTGGTTTGGATGGCGCAAACCGAAGTGTCGAGCGATGGCGCGACGCTAATCAAGGCCGGGCGACCGTTTAGGTCGGCCAATGTCAAGGTCTTCATGCCGTCTGCAAAGTAATGCAAAGTGAAGTCGGGGGCGGCGGCGCCAACCTCCAACGCCTCGCCTGCAAGGGTTAGCGGGTTTCCCAAAAACGTGATCACTCCAGAACGTGACATAGCAAACTTCCTCTTTCAATAAGGGTGGTATGACTCGTCCGCAGTTGGCTAGGCAAACATCTCCAGTGGATGGTTTGCAAGTAGAGCCGGCCGGCAAGACGATAAAGTGGGCGGTTTCGCACGCATGGTGGTCGAAGACGCACGGCTAGTATCTGTTTTGCCGACCGTTTTGGCAAGCGGCGAACCGTTGCGGCGAATTCGGTATTTGCAAGTTTTCGGTTTGCCAAAGAACGAAAGTTCGGTATTATCAGGGGAGTTGTCGCTGCTTGCCAGCGGCTGAAATGGTACGGAAGTTCGGACGCGCTTTGCGACGCCAGTGACCTGTCTAATTGGCCCACGGCGAATGTTTACCCGACAACCCAAACGACGGAGCGATATCATGGCGGATTTGGTGCAAGGGTGGTCGGCAGATGTAGACCGCGGCCCTAATTGGCTTTTCCTTCGGTTGCACGGTCCTCACGGCGGGCCTGCGGAAACCGATGTGCTGGCGGATGAGGTTTGCCACCTGTTGCGGCAACACATGGCGGAACGGCTCGTGCTCGAGATGAACGACGTTCCCTTGTTGCCCAGCACCTTGATCGGCCAGTTGGTCAAACTCCAAAAACGGCTGCAGACGCAAGGTGGTTTGATGCGGCTCAGCGGAATGTCGGACGACAACCAGAGCGTTCTCCGCTCGACGCGTCTT
Source organism: Planctomycetota bacterium (assembly GCA_024276655.1). Classification (GTDB taxonomy): domain Bacteria; phylum Planctomycetota; class Planctomycetia; order Pirellulales; family Pirellulaceae; genus SZUA-33. Next base: position 14,299 of record JAJRWU010000148.1, on the reverse strand, counting down.
GACTCCCGCTTCCCGCAGTACCAAGACCGCGAAGCGGCGGTCATGGGGCGGCAGCCGTGCCGTCCCCGTTGAAGAAAAACAGTGGGCGTCGTGGCAATAAATCAGTTGCCGATTGTTACCTGAAAAAGCCCGGCATTTCAAAAATGCCGGGCTTTTAGAATGCCAGGCTTTTAGTTCGCCAGTTTGATTGAAGAAAAATATCTCATGAGCCACGCCATTGAGGGAGTGCTGCCTGTTCTGCATACGCCGTTTCTGGAGAACGACCAGATAGACCGCGAAAGCCTCGCGCGGCAAATCGACTGGGCGTTTGGATTGGGCGTCGATGGCGTGTGCTGTGCGATGGTCTCGGAGTTATTGCGACTCACGACCGACGAACGTTTTGAATTAACGGAACTCATGGTGGAAGGCGCCGCCGGGCGCGGCGCCACGATTGCCAGCGTCGGCGCTGAAAGCACGGCGGCGGCTTTGGCGTTTGCACGATGTGCCGAACAAGCCGGTTGCGACGCCATCATGGCCATTCCCCCAGTCATGACCGCCTTGCCGGAAGACGCACTTGGGGAGTATTTCAGCCGCCTGGCTGACGAGATCGATCTGCCGCTGATCGTGCAAGACGCTTCGTCGTACGTCGGGCGGGCGTTGCCAATTTCATTTTACGTGCGGCTGCTCGATCGGTTTGGCGCTGAAAAAATTCTCTTCAAGCCGGAGGCTTCGCCCAACGGTCCTAATCTTTCGGCGCTGCGCGACGCCACCGCGGGCCGAGCGCGCATTTTTGATGGGTCGGGCGGTATTCTGCTGATCGACGCCTATCGCCGCGGCATTGCCGGAACCATGCCGGGGTGCGACTTATTAGATGGCGTGGCGGCGCTTTGGCGAGCACTCGAAAATGGTGAGGAGCCGGCCATGTATCGGCTCTACTTTCCGATCTGTGCGCTGGTCGCCCTGGAGTTGCAAGCCGGGCTCGACGGCTTCCTGGCCATCGAAAAATACATCATGAAAAAACGTGGTCTCTTCGATACCGACTTCCGCCGAAAGCCTTACTCTTGGGAGCTCGACATCGAGACCCAACAAGAGATCGACCGCCTGCTGATTCACCTCGAACAAGCGATTCAAACGTAAGCCGAGCGGCAAAAAACCGTCAGGTTCGACGCACGCAAAAAGCCCGACATTTTCAAAATGCCGGGCTTTTAATGCGCCATGTCAATTTCGTACAACCCGTTACTCATTCAAATCTGTTTCAGGACTGATCGACTTCAGCCACGCTTGCCACTTCGCAATTGCCGCCGCCACTTCCTGCTTCGAAGGTTTGGCGCCCAGGCCAAAGCCCTCGAATTTACGGCTGATGAAGCGCAACCCATCGCGGGCTTCCAGCACAACGCGAGGATCGGGGTCTGAGAGGGCGTAGATCAGCGTGGACGCATTCTCCAGACTCCCCGCTCTGGCCAACGCGCGAACGGCCACCCTGCGGGCTTGGTAATCTCCGCCGGAGACCAGTCCTTTCAACTGCTGCAAACGCGACTTTTTCTTCACGGGGTCTTTTTCCTTGACGACCAGCGAGGTGAGAAAGTCGGGGTCGTCGGCGATCTGCGCCATTTTGGGGTCGCTGGGGTTGTCGAGAATGGAGAGCAGATCTTCCACACTGCCGGAAAGCGGCGGCGGCACGATTTTACCGTCTTTGATCTGTAAGTTCGCCGCATCGGCCAATTGGTCGAGACCCCGCGCTCCGTTGAGCAACCCTTCGCCAAATGTTTTCACAATTGATTTCTTGGTGCTGCGAATCAGAAACAAAAGTGCAAAGGAGGTATCGACTTCAGCGCCCAAATGTCGCGCCCAGGAGCCGTCCTTGGCCTGCGTTTTCTCCAAGTAGTCGACGCCGATGTTGTACCAGGGAGGATCTTTCGCGACTTGGCCGGCCGCCAACTCGCGAAAACTCTGATAGCGCTCCATCGCATACATGTAGTACATTGTCCACATGCCGAGTTCGTATTTATTGCGACTGAATCCTGCGTTCAGCCGGGCGGCTCCTTTCGCCTGTACATTGCGATAAAGACCGACATCAACGCCCCTGGGCTTGAAAGAATTTCGCTCAGACTCAGCAGTCACTTCCTTGAGCGCCATCGGCACGCCATTGTCGTTTTTCTTTTCTTGCGCGCCCAAGCCGAACATATCGCCGCAAACGTAAACGCTACTCAAGCCAGCAGCCGTAAGCGAGGGCCGAACGTTCGCCGTTGGCGGACGCCCCGGAACCGATTGATATCCCCAGGCGCCGGCCGGCGTTTGTGTTTTCAGCCAGAAATTAAACGTGCGTTCGACGGCGTCCTGCGGCACGTTCAGCCCCGCATGCATGGCGGCCCAAAGGCCAAGCGTGGCGTATTGCGACATCGAGGCGTCGCCCGTTGAAGCATTCAGGTCGCCAGATTCGCCCGGCCGATAACTCCACCCGCCGTGACTCTCTTGATTCGCCAGCAGCATCTTAAAGAATGCTTCCAATTCGGGGCGATATTTTTGGCTGTCGGTGTCGGCCAAGAATAAAATCGCGATCGCGATTTGGTAGTTGGCGTGGCCCTGGATGCGTCGCTTGGGATACCGGATTGCGGCGCGACAACTCGCTATCGCGGCTTGCACTTGCGGATGTTTGTCGGTATCGCCTGACTTGACCAACGCCAAACCGACCAAGCATCTATGCCCCAAATCCTGCGGTTGCGACTTCGCCAAAAACCCACGAGCGCGTTCGACGATAGCCCGAACTTTTGGGCTCTTCGGGTTATAGCCCCAAACAGTATTTGGCGTGGCGCACCACGCCAAAGCGACGACGCAGAATACGGCACGCCTCGCGCAACGCCGAATGAGCGACTCGTTCATTGGAAAAACTCTTCCTGTTCAGGCGGTTCACGCCGTTTCTCAAACGCCGTTTCTCAAGCGATGAAGAACCGTCGGAAACACTGCTTTCACTCACTCATGGCGACTCTCCATACAGAGTCGATCGTAATGCGATTGCGACCGCCTGTCAAGCAACAGAGGTCGACGTATCGCGAGACAACGGGGCGACTTTCGATCTAAATGTCGCATGAAACACCATCTTATTTACCAGCGTTTTCATTCGCGGTTCGGTATAGGGGCTGCGTGTGTTGCATCCGTCCTGAGCTAATCTCTAGGAGATTGGATCAGCGAATGCTAATATGGAGACCTCGTCGGCCGGGAATTGCGTCCGCACGCCGCAGCACGTGGAGGCTTCTCTTATCGGGTCAAGAAAACAAGGGCGGAGCATGGCAAACGAACTGAGGCCGCAATCGCAAGAAGCCGCGAGCTATCTGGAACGCCGTATCGGCTTTCCCCTGCCGACCTTGCTCGCATTCCCGAAGTATTTCCAAATAGAGCCGATCAATACCTGCAACGCGCGCTGCATTATGTGCGGCATCGACTTCGACGCAAAAGTCAAAGCCAAGATGCAAGATGAGCTCTTCGAAAAGATCGTGGCGGAAATCGCCCGCCATAAAGAACATGTTGAAAAGGTAATGATTTACCTAGACTGCGAACCCCTGCTCGACAAACGCCTGCCGAAAAAAATAAGGAAGATGAAAGAGGCGGGCATTCGCTGGGTCAATATCGCGACCAACGCGAGTCTCTTGAATGAAAAAAACGCGATCGCCTTAATTGAAGCGGGGCTCGACGAAATTTACATCACGCTCGACTCGTTAATTCCGGAAGTCTACGAGAAGATTCGAGTGGGCCTAAAATACGAGGTGGTTTATCGGAATATCCGCCGCTTCATCGAACTTCGCAACGAAATGAATCCGGAACTGGCGGTCCGTCTTCAGTTGATTGAACAAGAGTTGAATCATACCGAGAAAGATGACTTCCAAGACCACTGGAAGCCGCTGCTTAAACCGAATGATCAGATCGTGGTTCAGAAAGAACACAACTGGGCCAACAAAATCAACACCATGCAATTTGGCGGCGAGGCGGACGTCAACCACATTCCCTGCCTGGCCCTTTGGGGAACGCTATGCATTCACGTCGATGGAACCGTTAGTTTGTGTTGCATGGACAGCGAACACGAATTTCCACTCGGCGACGTCGTTACGTCGAGCATTGAGGAAGTCTGGCGGGGCGAGGCATTGAATAAAGTCAGGCAAAAACATTTGGAAGGAACCCGGAACGAGATTTCCTTGTGCGATGGATGCACGCTCTGGCGAGACAACAAACAGGACAAAATCGAATTATTCTAACGCCAGCGACAGATGAAAATTTACCTAATACAAGCACGAAGCGCAAGCGAGTGAATCAGCGAACGGTCAATCTCGCGTAGGCGAGGATCCAAAAAAAACTCCCGGACTCCCGCTGCGCGCGGGTAAGTTATTTTCCGCTGCTCGCCTAAAGGAAGAGTAGATGTCTGATTGCCGCATTCGCACCATGGAAGCCGACGACCGGTTTGGCGTCGCGGAATTGATTTATACCTCGATCAATTATTGGTACCAGACCAACGGTCGGCCGCCGATTTTTCAGGGCGGCCCCCAAACGACCGAAATCTTTTACGAGGTGTACGAAACGCTCGACCCCGGCTGTGGGATTGTCGCGGAAAACACGCGCACCGGCGCCCTGATGGGCTCGTGTTTCATCCATCCTCGTCAGCGGCATGTCTCGTTGGGAATCATGAATTGCCACCCCAACTATTTCGGCCGCGGCGTGGCGAGCAAGCTGTTGCAATACGTGATCGACTTCTCGCGGCAAGCCGGCAAGCCTTTGCGTCTGACCCAAAGCGCGATCAATCTCGATTCGTTCTCGCTCTATAATAAAGCCGGTTTTGTTCCCCGCCTGGCCTATCAAGATATGTATGTTCAGGTTCCCCAAGCTGGTTTTTCCCGCCCAGCGGCTGGGAATATCGCGGCTGGGAATATCGCGGCTGGGAATATCGCGGCTGGGAATATCGCGGCTGGGAATATCGCGGCTGGGAATATACGAGACGCCAACCTGAATGATATCGATGCGATTGCCGCCTTGGAGCTTGAGGTCAGCGGCTTGGAGCGAAAACAAGATTACCGCTATTGCATCGAAAACCAAGGCGGAATATGGCAAACCAGTGTTTTTGTGAACGCAGCCGACGCCAATCGCATCGACGGCTTCCTCATCTCTTGTAGCCATCCGGCGATGAATATGATCGGCCCTGGGTTTTCATGCAGCGAAGAACAGGCAGCGGCCTTGATCGACCATGCACTCGATTTTCATCGCGGGCGCGCGCCGGTGGTCTTGATTCCGGTGGAGTGCGAACACTTGGTGCGCCACATGTACGACTTGGGCGCGCGAAATTGCGAACTTCATTTTTGTCAGGTTCTGGGCGATTACCAGCCTTACGCCGGCGTCAATTTGCCATCGTTCCTGCCCGAAACCGGCTGACGGGAAGTAAAAGTGTCTGGTTGGATCGGTCGGGTTTTTGCAGGATTATCGCCGTGGCGCTCCGACTTCCTCCCTACCGTTTGCAAACAACGGCGCAAAACCGGGGCGGGCGGGATATAATAAAGAAAGAAGGCTCTTCGTAAGCATCTCGCTGGGAGGAATCGCGCACGTTCGGGAGACGCCCCATGAGCGTAGATCTAACAACTCGATACCTGGGCCTAACGCTTGGCTGCCCGATTGTGGCGGCGGCAAGTCCGCTGACGGCCACGGTGGAAAACGCGCAGCGGTTGGAGGAAGCCGGCGCGGGCGCGATTGTCTTACCTTCTCTTTTCGAGGAGCAAATCGAAGGCGAAGCACTCGATATGTTCGACGCGCCAGCGGGGCTGCTGGATGCACCGCCGTTCGGATCGGCTACGCTTTGCTCGGAACTCGACGACTACAATACTGGGCCCGATTTCTACCTACGAAAAGTCGAATCCATCAAGCGGTCGGTAAGCATACCGGTTATCGCAAGTTTGAATGGCGCCGCGACCGGCGACTGGGTGCGATTCGCCGCGCTCATGCAAGGCGCAGGAGCCGACGCAATCGAGGTCAACATTTTTGTGGTTCCCGTCTCGCCTCACGTTTCCGGACACGACGTCGAACAGCGTTACTTGAACGTCGTGCGAGCGGTTCGCAAACAGATCACGATTCCGCTGGCGATCAAAATCGGGCCCTTCTTTTCGGCGCTCCCGCATTTTGCCCAAGGCGTGTTCGAAGCCGGCGCCGATGGGCTGGTCGCGTTTAACCGCTACTTGGCCCCCGATATCGATTTGGAACACCTTTCGGTGGCGCCCTCCATCCATTTGAGCACGCGCAGCGAACTCGCCCAAACTCTGCGTTGGATCGGCATTCTGCGAGATCAAACCGATCGCTCGTTGGCCGCCTTGACGGGAATCCATGAAGCGGAAGACGTTCTCAAAGCGTTGGCCGTCGGGGCGGATGTCGTGATGACCTGCTCGGCGCTCTTGCAGGGAGGCATTGGCCGCCTGACGGTGATGCGCAATGGCGTTCGAGATTGGTTGGAGATGCACGGTTACGATTCCGTCGATCAGTTCCGAGGCTGCATCAGCCGCCGCGCGAGTGGCGAAGCGGACGCATTCGTGCGTGGTAACTACACGAAAGCCGTGGCCTCTTATCTACAGCCGCCGACGTAACGCCGGGCTCATGTATACGTCGCGCGGCTGAGTTTCTCAACCGCCGAGCGGCGCGCCTAATTCAGCGTAGGCCGAAACAACGGTTTCTTCGTCGACGCGCTCCAACTCCTTGCCAGCGCCGGCGAGCAGCGAAAGCTCGGCCAGTTGCGTGACGCGCCGCGGCGAGCCGTTGGCAAGTTGGTGCAACCGTTGAACGGCGTCCGGCGAGAAGGCAGCGTCGGCGCGCCCCGCCTGACGCATCGATTGCTCCAAGAAGGCTTGGGTGTCTTCCGCCTCCCAGGGCGTCAAGTCGATGCGTAGTTCGGCCAATTCCAGCAACTCCCCGCCCAGGCGATGTGCGGCCGAATCCTGGACCGCCAACACGATCGAAAGCCGCTCGTGCGAGACCTCGCCCGAGGCGGCGAATCGCACGAGTTGCTCCAGCACTTCAGGGCGAGCGCGGTCGGCGTCGTCGAGCAAAAAGACCGTATGAATTTGCTGGTGCTGGTTGGCGGAGAGTTGGTCGTCGATGGCTCGCGACAAAGCGAATTCCGCTGCGTCGTCGGCGGGGTTGACGCCGAGTCCGGCGGCGAGCAACCAAAGAAAACCTCGCGTGTCGAGCGTGCGCAGATTGACCGCCACCTGCCGCCAGCATTGCTTTCGCAGATAGACGCCAAACATTTGCAACAGGTGCGTTTTTCCGCAGCCCTTGCCGCCCAGCACGAGCCCCACGCGACGAGAATTTTCGACGACAAACTCAAGCCGGGCCAAGGCTTCTTCAAAACCGGGGTTTTGGGGGAGGTCGCCCGTTTTCTGAAAGGGCGGGTGACCGAAGTTCCAATATTGGTTGTACATCGGCCAAAAGCCCCTCCCAACGATGACCATACGGCCCGGGTGATATGTCGCGCTCGGCTGGACGCTATTGCATCCTATACATGCGGACGCCGCCACTACGGCTGCCGGAGTGCATATACTTCACACGGCTTGCAATAGCTCGTTTAACGGCAAGCCGAAGGCGGCTGCGTTTTGAACCCACGCGTTCGGGCAAGCCGGAAAAACGCAGTCGCCTTCGGCTTGCCGTTAAGCGAAAAATGAGCCATTCTCAACCGTGAGTGGTACACACAGCGTCGCTTCTTTCATCGGTGTTCCGCACGGGCGGCTTGAGTGAATCCAGCGAGGAATCGATCACTTGCCGGCGACGGTTCTGGCGGCCCACCCCGCAGCGACATTCACCGGCGCGCCGCCGTAGGCCCCGGCGAATTTTCGCGCGAACGGACCGGGCCGCTTCAAGGCGTCGAGGAGTGTGGCGAAGCGGCGTTTGTCAGACATCAAAAATTTGACGAAACTGTAACTCGCGATGTCTGAATCTTCGGGCGAAAGGCGGCCTGTCATGAAATCGTCGGGCTTGCTCATGCCGGAGACGATCGACTTCACCGCCTGATTCCACGCCGCCACGCGGCTATCGTCCGGGGCGAGGCGAGAAGCCGCCAAACGGGCGGCGCCCTCTCGGAGCCAGCGCGGGCTCTCGCCGCGTTGGGCCACGTAAACGCCGGCCATCTGTTGGGCGAGCAAGGCGTCGAGGGAGAATTCGTCGGCTTTTGGCGGCACAATCGCGCCGTAGGCGTCAATGATCGAAAATTTCCAATGACCTCGCCAAGAGTTGGGCACCTGGCGCCGCTCCACCATCTGGCCGAACTCGCTGTAATCGTATCGCTGCTTAAAAACGAACAACGCCATTTTCCCTTTCACCAGGGGAGCGTTGGCCGGGGCGCCGAAAATTTCCGCAACCTTGGGGGCCACTTGCTCGGCCTGCTGGCCGATTGCCTCCAGCCGACCTTGCCCGACATTGCCGCGAAGATGGAAGTTTTTCGTTTGCACTTCGGGCGTGGCTTCGTCGGGCAAGCCGAGTTTCCAATTCGAGGTTGCGAGTTTTGCCCGGTCGAGGCTGAGTTCTTCATGCGTTGCATGTTCAGCTCGATACAAGGCGGCAACTTGTCCCACGCTCCGGTCAGGATCTTGGCCATCGTACTTGGCGCCCTCTTCGATCCACTTCTCAAACAGGGCGATGGTCTTGGCGTCGAGCGGAGGCAGACGACGCGGCATCTGCTCCCCCTCGGCCGCGCCTTTCAATTTGCTGATCAACAGACTCGACGCCGGCTTTCCGGGTTCGAGCGCCGGTCCGCTATCGCCTCCGTTGAAGAGGCTGCGAATCGTGAGCAACCCCAAGCGGTTGGCGGGCTGATTCCCGCCATGGCAGCCGGTGCATGTTTTGACAAACACGGGGGCAATATCTCGGGCGAAGCTGACCGTTTCCTTCCCGGTGGCCATGGCAATCGCCATTTGCTGGTCGTCGCCCGTCGCTTGGGGGGCGAGCGTGGCCAGATTGGCGCGAGGATCGGGACCATCGAATTTGGCGTCGGCGTCGATCCAACGTTTGAGAACGGAAAGTTCCTGGGGACTGATTTTTCCGCCGCCTCGCGGCATATCCCCTTCCTCGATCAATTCGATGATGCGACTCCCGGCGGCGTCGCCCTTCATGACAACCACGCCCGCCGAAACGCCGCGCATCAGTGTTTCGTAGTTGACCATGCTGAACATGCCCCGATTCGCCGAAACATGGCAGCGCCCGCATTTCCCGACCAAAATCGGTGCGACGTCTTTCACGAAGCCCACCGGTCCGCTCGAACCGGGGGCGCCCTGGGGTGAATTGGCGGAGGAGCCGTCAGGACGTTTCAAGTCGGGAAGCACATAACCTTCCAACTCCAAGAGGGCGTGTGCATTCAGCAAACGCGTGTAAATCGGCCGCAACAATTTCACGACCTCGGCATTTCCGCCGCCAACAAGCCTTTCGTACTCGCCTTGCACGCCAACCACCGCCGCCAATGCCTCTCGGTACTTCTCCTGGCCGTAAAGATTCACCGCCTTCTTGACAGCCACGCTCAGACGGTTGACGTCTCGCCGCTGGTCAGCCGTCGGCGCCGCATCGGCAATGGAGGCGCCGCTGAGCAGGAAAAACAACAACAGCAGGCGACAGGCGACTCGTTTCATTACAACTCTCTTCCATACGAATGAAATAGACATGAGCGACGCGCCCAGTCCCTACTGCGCAACGCGTGCAATTTACCAACAAGCGAAAGCCCGGAACGGAGCCTCACTTGCGAAAGCGAAAAAACGGCCGGCGTGTACTCATTCGCTCGCCGGGTTTCGCCCCACCGCCAACGACAAGGCGACTCAAGTTACGGTTTTGGCCCTATTTACGCGAATGGCGGCGGAAGATTTTTTGGCCCGCCCGTTGTGCCATTTCCTGGCGGCTGCGGCGATAACCGTGTTCGATGGCGAACCATTCGGCATACCGTTCGCGATCGACATAGCTCGTATTGCGGTCGTCGAGCAAATGCCCCAACTCATGGATCAAAATATTATTGAGGTAATAATCCTTGATCGTGGCTTCGGTCCAACGAAGACACCAGCCGTTCGATGAATCCTGCTCCCAAACGCCGCCATACATCCGTGCTTCCGTGATTTGAGCCGGCTTGGGCGGCGCGCCGTACTCCTCAACCAAACTCTCTTCGATCGGATACAGATAAAGAGCACTGCCCCATTGCATCCCATAACACGGAAACGTTTTCTTTTTCCGCGTCATGCGGCTCAGTTGCAAGACTTCCAGCGGAGCAATGAATTCACGCGGAAGCAGGCTCAGACGCTCGCGAACTTCCCTAGCTGTCACGACATGGCGGAACCCAAGTCCTGGCGATTGCTCAATCACCGTGAAGTCGGCGGCGCTGGCGCCGCTCGGTTCATACCAGTTTTCCGGAGGAATGAACGGACCTTGTTGAACGCCCTTGCCCCGCATGCGTTTGCTGAACGGTTCGACGCGCCGTCTGCCGCGCACCGACGTCACGGCGTTGCGCCGAGCGTTTGAGTTGCGACTGATTGCCTGTCGAGAATGCATCGAAACGGTTCCCGGTTGGAGAGAGCAGGAGGCCTGCATTCGCCTTGAACCACGCTCAAGGGCCACTTCCATCCTAGGAAGATCAGGGTCCTAATATCAAGTGGATTTCGTAAGGTGTTTCGCTGTAAGTCTTTGGGGCTATTGCGTCCTCCTGGCTATTTCGCGAATGTGACAATTTCACCGATCGATCCCCTCACAAGAGGGCCCCTCGAAGCAAGTGAAAATTGTGATGTTGAAAGCTGTTTCAGCGGTGAGTTGGCGTACGAATCGAAGCGTTCGGTGCGAGTGATATGATTGGCGTGAAGCGAGTGTTGCGACGAGCGAATGACGGCGAACATCTTGTTGGAGCGGCAGCAGATATTGCGCGCCGTTGGCTTGGCATCACACCGCAACCGTAGGCGCCGCTTCAAGTTGCTGGGGCGTGCGTAGCACCGTTCGAGAAATAATTGTCTGATTTGCACGGGAAGAAGAAATTTATCAATAGTTATTTTTCATTAGTCATTTGTCATTGAAGAAAGAGAAACAAAGATGCGAGCAAACAGACGGCCGATGACAAATGACCATGAACTACCGGAGAAATGAACTACCGAAGAAACAGAGAAACCATAACCGACGCCAAAAATCAATTGGCGGACGAGTCTGAAATATTTTAACCACGGATAACACCGATGGGCGCGGATGCCGGCAGCCACGACTCTTCTTCATCCGTGTGATCCGTGCAATCCGTGGTTCATTTATTACACGGTTAGGGTGTAGCCATCGTCGCCAGACGGAGGGTGAGCGGTGAACCATCATGGCTACGACACTAATTTTCCGCTCGATGCTTAACTACCGAACGCCATCCACAGCGCCCACGCCACCACCAAAACCAGCGCCACAAAGCCACCTGCCAGCAGCGCGTTTCGTTTTGGCCGGCCAGTATCGTAGCGGCGCGATTTGTTCTTCGTCGTCGCCGGGGTGTTGGTTTCCCTGCCCACCTTGGCCGAGAAGTGAACCGGCGGCGGAATTTCGATGCCCAAATCGATGGCCGACGAGGAAGATTCCTCCGGCGCTCGCCGGGTTGCCGCATCGTGGAGCGCCGACTGCTGGTCGAGCGCCAACTGCTGGTCGAGCGCCAACTGCTGGTCGAGCGCCAACTGCTGGTCGAGCGGCTGTGCCTGGAGAATCTTGGCGGGCGCTCGGCGAATGCGACTACTCTCGCTCGGTCGGACCTTGCGCTCGCCAATATGGGTGGGCGTTTGGCTCTGGTCGGAGATCGTATCTCCGCTCGGATTGACGTTGCCAGGATTCATCGGCTTCGCCGCGCGGCGAGAGGGAGTTAAAGGACTCGCGACTTTCAAACCGGTGACTTTCAAGCCGCCCTTTGAAGACCCGCCCTTTGAAGATTGGCCCTTTGAAGATCTGGAGGACCCCGCCGCTCGGACTGCCCCACCCGTTGGATTGGCGCCGACCGCACGCGGAATCGCAAGCCGTGGTTGCCTGCCCGATGGTTGCCTGCCCGATGCTTGTATCGTGTGCTGGTATTGCTCCAACACCTCAGCGACTTCTTGTGCCGTTTGGTAACGGCGGGCGGGCTTCTTTTGCATCATTTTGGCGCAAATAGCGACCAGTTTGGGCGGGCAATCGGCGCGGTCGCGACGGATATCTTCGGGCATCACTGTTTGATGTTGGGCGATGCGTTGCGCCAAGGCGCCCTCCGGAAAGGGGGCGTGCCCGGTCAGAATGAAATAGAGCGTGCAGCCGAGGCCGTAAATGTCGGCCCGATGGTCGACCCGATGGCTGTTGATGGCCTGCTCCGGCGCCAGGTAGTCGGCGGTGCCCAACACGTTTTCACTGTGTTGCATGGTCAGAGAGGCGTCTTCTTCTCTAGAAAACAAGGCCAAACCGAGATCAAGCACTTTCACCACGCCCTTCGAGTCGACCAGCACGTTAGCCGGTTTCACGTCGCGATGAATCAGCCCCACTTCATGAGCGTGCTGCAAGCCTCGCGCCGCCTGCATGATATACTCGACCGCCAATTCGTAATCCAACGGCCCTTCATCGGTGACCAACTGTTGCAGATCTCGGCCATCGACATGCTCCATGACAATAAAGTGCTGATCGCCTTGGTTGTCGATATCGTAGGCGCGCACAATATTGGCATGATCGAGCGTCGCCACGGCGCGGGCTTCCAAACGGAACCGCTCCAAATAGGAAGAGTCGTCCAGCCGGCTCTTGGGCAACACCTTGATCGCGATTTTACGCTTCATCACGACATGCTCGGCCAGATAAACAGCGCTCATGCCGCCGGAGCCAATGTGGCTCAAGAGTTTGTAGTTGCCGAGAAAAAAGCCTTTGTATTTTCCGCTGAGCAGCTTTTTGCAATGCCAGGAAGTCAGCAGTTCTCGTTCGGTGAGGAATTCAGCGGCGTCGGCGGGAGTGGCGGGAAGTTGCCCGCCGTGCGATTCTTGGTAGTCTGAAAATGCACGCTCCAACGCAGGCTCCGCAACGAGCTGGCTGCGTTTGACAAGTTCCCGGAACTTTTCGAAGCTCTGTTCAGACATAATACCGTCCGCCAAAGTCAATTCGCGTCAAGCGATGATCGCCCCGTCCCACAAGCACTCCGTCTCACAAGCACTCCGTCCCACAATCGCATTCGTCCGAAAAACGATCAGCCGCCAATCGCACAACAGAAACGCTCACCACGGAAACGATTCGCTGCCGAAGGCCTTACTCGCTGCTTTCTTTATTGCCACTGCCCTTTGCTCACCTCTGGAACTTCACAAACATTTTCAGACGCCGCGCCAAGCCAAGGCGATACTCATCAATCTATGGGATTCGAAGCGGTTGCATAGAGTTATTCTACACGGAAAATAAAAGAATCCTAATTTTCACTCCATCACCGTCGCTCGCCGACCGTTGCGTCGGTGCGGCGAATGGGCGCCTCGCCTGATCTTGAGAGGCAACGGGGGCGCGGCGCAGGCCAATAGAAACGGTATTAACTTTCCATGGACGTTGTTCTTTACACGCGCGTCGGCTGCCACCTTTGCGACGACGCCCACGCGTTGCTGAAAAAGCACGGCCTCGCCGTCGAGACGCGAGATATCGACCAAAACCCCATTCTTCAAAAAAAATACGATCATTGCGTGCCGGTCGTAACGATTAACGGAAAAGAACGGTTTCGAGGCCGTGTGAATGAGGTGCTGCTGGCCCGCATTTTGAGGTCGGAGTGAAGGGGCGTCGTCGAAGAAAGGGGACATCGCCGAAGTTGACGGCATGAAGAAAGGGGCGGCGGTTGAAACGTCCCTTATTGGTGGGTTGGTTTTTATTAGCGGAGCAAAACGCTATTGCAATTCGGGATGGGCTTCAAGGAATTCCGTTATTGCCGCGTTCACCGCCGCAAGCATCACGTCTTGCGTTACGTCGCTTTCGGCACACTTCAACGCCCAGGAACGTCCGGGATGTAACACGTCCCACCATGAACGCTTTTGGTTGTATCGCCCCTTGCCGGGGTCATGGTTGCCGAAGCCATCAACGGTTTGATTCCAAAGTGGCGATAGCTTTTGAATCAGCAACGATTCGCCCAGTGGAATCCAAATGTCTTCAACGACAAGATAGCGGCAGCGGAAGTCATCAAGGTCCAGGTTGGTCGCTTGTTCAACGTGTACTGGTTCAGCGTGACGTTGAGTTTTGGTGAATCGCTAGTCGTGAGTAACAAAGCGGACTAAAGGCAGTATTTCTGGGTTGCGTTTTTCGCATTTAGGCCAAAAGCAAGGGACTTTGATTCAATTGCGGTGCATTC
>JAJRWU010000147.1 GCA_024276655.1 Planctomycetota bacterium | reverse complement strand
TTGATTCTTTGATTCTTTGATTCTTTGATTCTTTGATTCTTTGATTCTTTGATTCTTTGATTCTTTGATTCTTTGATTCTTTGATTCTTTGATTCTTTGATTCTTTGATTCTTTGATTCTTTGATTCTTTGATTCTTTGATCGTTTGAGCGCCGTTTACCGTTTACACCGTTTACATTTCATCAAGGCTCACGTTGCCGCAAAAGGGCTGGCTGGCTACAATCCGGCATTCTCGGTTCAATCCTCCGTCAAGGAAGACGGTCATGAGCGCCAACACCGCACACGCTTCGCACGGCAATCCCTTTCAACCACACGACTTCGGGCGCGACGTCATTCTCGCCGAGGGCCGGGCCCTGGTGGCGTTGGCCGATACGATTGGTGAAGAATTCTCGCGCGCCGCGGGCATGCTCTTCGCTTGCCGGGGGGCGGTGGTCGTGACCGGCATCGGCAAAGCGGGCTTGATCGGCCAAAAAATCGTGGCCACACTGGCCTCCACAGGTACTCCGGCGCACTTTTTACATCCGGCCGAAGCCATGCATGGCGACCTGGGCCGCGTGCAAGCGAACGATGTTGTTCTGGCGTTTTCCTTCAGCGGTGAAACCGAAGAGGTGGTGCGTTTGCTGGCGCCGCTGCGTCGGCTGGGCGCGCCGCTGATTGCGGTGACGCGAAACGCCGCCAGCCAACTTGGCCAAGAGGCCGATCTCGTGCTTGCCCTGGGAGACCTCCGCGAAGCGTGTCCGCTCGGCTTGGCGCCCTCGACGAGCACCACGGCAATGTTGGCCTTGGGCGATGCGCTGGCGCTTGCGGTGAGTCGGATGCGCGGCTTTCAGGAAGCCGACTTCGCTCGTTTTCACCCCGGCGGCAGTCTGGGACTCAAACTCGCGCGTGTGGAGGAAGTCATGCGGCCCTTGGATGAATGCCGTTTGGCGTCCGACTCGCATTCGGTGCGAAACGTGCTCATTGAGGTTCGCAAGCCAGGACGCCGCACCGGCGCCATGATGTTGGTCGACAACCAAGGCGCGTTGGTCGGCGTGTTCACCGACAGCGACCTCGCCCGCCTGCTCGAACAGCGTCGTGACCTGCAACTAGACAGGCCCGTTCGCGATGTCATGACACAGAAACCCGCCATGCTGCATCCTGCCGATCCGCTACTCGATGCGGTGGAGCTTCTGGTGCGGCGAAGCATCAGCGAACTGCCGGTGGTCGACGATCACAAACACCCGGTGGGCATGGTTGATATCACCGATGTGTTGCGTCTGTTGCCGGAACCGGAGCGTCCGCCAAGCGGCGACACTTCAGACGTCAACACTCCATCCGACACCCCTCCCAACGCCGCGCCGAGTTCGACGTCTGACCAAGCAATCACCCTCCAATTTCCCACGGTTTCCGAGTCATCATGAAGCTCAAAGAGCGATGTAAAACGATTGAATTCATTCTTTCCGATGTCGACGGCGTTCTGACCGACGGCGGTATTACGTTCGACAACAACGGGATCGAGTCGAAAACGTTTCATATCCGAGACGGTCTGGGCGTTCGTATTTGGCGTCGTTCGGGTTACAAGTTTGGCATACTCACGGCGCGAAACTCGCATATCGTGAAAGTGCGTGCGGCGGAGTTGAACGTCGAGATTGTTCGCCAGGGCTTCGAGCAAAAACTCCCCACCGCCATGGAAGTCATACGTGAAGTCGGGCTGGAACCCGAGCAAGTGTGTTATATCGGCGACGATTTAACCGACCTGCCCGTCATGCGTTACGTGGGGCTGGGCGTTGCCGTGGCGGACGCCGCCAGCGAAGTTCTTTCGGAGGCCGATCATGTCACGCAGGCCATCGGCGGAAGAGGCGCCGTGCGTGAAATCATTGAAACCATTTTGAAAGCGAAGTCGCGTTGGGACGGACTCATCAGTAAATACATGGCGCCCTGAGGCCGAGAGCGTGTTTTGAAACGCGACCCCACCCGCACGATGGCCTTGGAAGGCCGTCGATTTGCAGAGGTTCGAAGCACGGAACGGTCTTGGAAGGCCATCGCAACATCATGCAATCCACCGTTCCCAAATGGCGAATTCCACTGGCCTTGCAAACGCTGGCGTTTGTAAGCGCGGCGTATTGGCTCTACGCGATTTTCCTCACGCCAATTCTCGAACCCTCCACCACGCTGCGCAAGACGGTTGTTTCATCGACCGCCGCCGCGGCGCTTTCCGCATTCTCTTCGCGCCCCGAACTGAACGACCTCTTTCCGCCCGATGCCTGGGAGCGCGACAATCCCATGGTGTTGGAAACTAAATACGGTTGGCTGCTGATCAAGCAATACGGAACCGTCGATGGCAATGAAGAAACCGGTCTGGCCAGCGAGATAAAACTAAAACCATGCACCATGGTGTTTTTCAGCGAGGAGGGAAAACAAAACGGCAAAACGCGGCCCATCGTGATGCAGGCGCCCGAGGGCGCCCGGCTTCAATTCGACGCGGGGACAAATCTGCGGCAAGGGAAATTCGGCAACCTCATACAGGCCGCGCTCGTTGGCGACGTGCGGGTATTTAGTCCGCCCACTTCCGGCCTTCAAAACGACGGTTTCGAACTCACCACCCGAGACCTACGCATCAAACGCAATCGTATCTGGACGCCCTATGAAGTTGCTTTTCGGTTCGGCGCCAATCATGGGCGCGGGCGCGATTTGGTTATCACGCTCGGCGGCAAGGACGATATCCCGGGCGCGCAGCGTTTGGGCGAATTGCGCTCGATCGAGATCGTGCATCTCGAGCATTTGCAACTCGAAACGCCGGCCAATGCGTTTGCGGCTGGCAAAGCCAAGGAAACGCGGAAAAACAACACCCCGGTTCAGAAACCCGGTTTTTTGAAAAAGCCGGGCGTCTCGGACGCCGATTCGGGATTGAATTCCGCCACGCGTCCCCAGGCCGAACGCACGATGATTTCGGTCGTTTGCAAGGGCCCGTTCTTGTTCGACTTTGAACAACGGCTGGCGACGTTGGAGCAGGAGGTCGTGGTGACGCGTTTGCCGGTCGCGGCCGACCCCGACCAACTGCGGGGCGACCGACTTTCCATCCATTTTTCCGAACCCCCCGCCGACGGCGCGAAAGGAAAACGCGAGAATCGCCTGGCCGGCAAGCTGGGCGCGTTCCAATTGGAGCGGCTGACCATCATTGGCCGCCCGGCGGTGCTTAACGCTCCGTCGTACGGCGCTTCGATAACGGGCGGATATCTGGAATATCATTTGGCGGAAAATCAGATCATCGCCAGCGACGAAAAAAAGGTCGTGCTCAAATACCGGCAGATTGCCTTTGAGGCGTCGGAAGTGGAGTACACGTTCGGGCCAGACGGTCGATTGGGCCAGTTGTGGTCGGCGGCCGGCGGCGCAATAAAAGGCGTTTGGGGCCAGGACAAACCCCAGCCGTTTGAAATTCGCTGGGGAGGCAGCCTCCGACTCCGGCCGTACGAAGGGCGGCATGTGCTCTCGGTGGCCGGCGGTGTTTCCGCACAAATGCAACAGTACGGCGCCGCCCACGCTGGTGAAATTCACCTCTGGCTGCGGGAAACGCCTCGAATGGCGCTCGGGCCGACCGCCAGCGGCATGAAGTACGACCTCCAGCCGGAGCGGTTTGTGGCGCTGAAGGAAGTGTCGTTCGATTCACCGAAACTAAAACTGAACACGCCACGTTTAGAAGCCTGGATCGAAGACGTGCAACCATCGGCGGCGGCGCCTTCCGCGCCGGAGAAAAACACCGACTTGCTGAACCCGAAAAAGAACGCCCCCCGGCAATTCAAACTTTCCGGGCGCCTAGTGCGATTGAAGCTGTTGCGAAGTTTGCAGAAGGTTTCGCTCGACGAACTTTCGATCGACGGCGAGGTGGTGTTGGAGGAGACCGTTGGCGCCGGCCTCCAGGCGGCGCCGTTCGTCGCGCGGGGCGATTCGCTGCAACTGGTGCGTGTGTCGGAGCCGTCCACCGAACTGGCCGTCTACGGCCAACCCGTGCAAATCGCGGCGCGCGGCATGCGTCTGACCAGCTCGAATGTTCACATGCATCGCGGGCAAAACCGGTTGTGGATCGAAGGCCCTGGTTCGCTCGCGATCAACAACCTACAGAGCAAGCTGAAAAGCACGAACTCCGGCGGCCTCGATTTCGCCGACAGCATCACCGCCAGCTGGCAAGCCGGACTGACCTTCAACGGCGCCACAATACGCTTGCAGGAAAAAGTGGAAACACGCGGCGGGGAGCAGGTTATCTATAGCGACTTTGTCGATGTCGGCCTGAACCGTCGGATTGATTTCTCGAAGGGCGGCAAATTCGAAGAGATAGAAGCCAAGCGACTCGCCTTTGGCGGCGGAGTGTTTGTCGATTCACGCACTTCGGAAAAGGGCGTCGCGACGTCTTGGTCGCAAATACAGGTCCAGGATCTTACGCTCGACCGCGCTGCGGGAACGCTCCTGGCCAGCGGTCCTGGCTGGGTGAAATCGGTGCAGCGGGGCGGCGATTTTTTGAAAAACGATTCACCGGTTTCCGCTCCCAAGAAAAACAACAACTCACTGCGATTCGTCCGCATCGACTTTAACCACGCCATCAGGGGGAAGGCTCTTACGCCTTCACTCTCTCGCTGGCAACTTGAATTCCAAGAACAGGTGGCGGCTATCGTGGGGCCGGTTTCGCGATGGGTCGACGTACTCACCACCGAAACACTTGGGCCCGAAGGCGTGGTGCTTTACTGCGACGTTCTTTCCGTAACACAGGCTGGCATCGGCCCCAACAAGGAACGCCTGCTGGAGTTGGAGGCCCGCAGCGACCGCGACGTTCAGGTGCATGGCGAACTCTTCGACGCCAAGGCCCATATTATCAAATACGCCGCCGCGAAAGATCTTCTGGTGCTCGAAGGAGGGCCGCGCGGCGATGCCCTGGTGAGCCGTAGCGAACAGGCCAACTCACCGAGAATCGACTCAGCCGCCCGCCGAATTTTGGTGTGGCCCAAGAGCAACCGCATTGAAGTGGACGACGCCAGCTATCTCGATTTGGGGCCCATCGGCAGCGCGGCACGATCAAAACGCTAGCGGCCGCCCAATAACTTTTCCGTGTTTTCGGATGCGGGCCAAGGCGCACCTTCCAATGGCGCAGCCTTGGCTGCATCCCGCCAATGTTTACGGCATCATCGGCCAAGGATCGCTGAACTGCGAAGCGCCGCCGCCAAAGCTTGCCAGCCACGCCAGC
The DNA here is from genome assembly GCA_024276655.1 of Planctomycetota bacterium. GTDB lineage: Bacteria > Planctomycetota > Planctomycetia > Pirellulales > Pirellulaceae > SZUA-33. Next base: position 7,041 of record JAJRWU010000147.1, on the reverse strand, counting down.
AGAGCGATCAGAACGGCCATTCCAACCACCGTCGCGACCGCGATCCAGCGATCATGCCGGAGTTGCTCTTCTTCGGTGAGTGTGTGTTTTTCACCTCCCCACCACTTTCCGGGGGTTCCCGTTTTAAAGGTGGTAGCCATGATACTCCTCCTTTCCCCAACAGAGCCAAGGTCTTAACCTCTCTACCCTTTCTACGAAGAGCGGCGGCCATTGGTGCGCAAAATTTTCGAGAAATTCCGCGCCGGGTTTTGCCACGTCGTCAATCGGCAGGCGTGTCGGCGGGTGCTTTTGCCGGGAAGGCGGAGGGCTGGCTAATCGGGCCGTACATTTCCGGACGCCGGTCGGCTATGCGGTCGATTTCGTGGAGACCTGGAATCCTGACCTGCCGTTTCCGCCGCGCCCAAGCGGGGTCGATCTCGGCGTAGAGAATGGTTTCTTCGTCGGAGCCGGCCAGTACAATGGTTTCGCCGGTGGGGTCGCAGATTTTGCTCATGCCGATAAACCGATAACCGCGTTCCTCGCCCACGCGGTCGACCGACATATAATAGACGTGGTTCTCCATCGCCCGGGTGTTGATCGCATGGCGTGCGAACGATTCCGCCGCGGTGGGCCAATTCGTGGGCAGCACGATCAAATCGGCGCCGGCCAATGTCATCACGCGCGAGCCTTCGGGAAAGGCGCCGTCGTAACAAATGTTCATACCCAGCCGGACGCCGTTGGCCTCCCACACTTGAAATGGACGATCGCCCGGCGTGGCAAAATGATCGACCCCCAAACCCGGCAAATGCACCTTCCGATAGCCGCCCACCACGCCCGCCGGACCGACCAACACGCAGGCGTTGAAGAGTTGCGAACCAACCCGCTCCAACATGCCGACCACCGCGTGGCTGTTGGTTTGGCGGCAAACGTCGACCAACCGCCGCACGCTCGGTCCGGGAATAGGCTCCGCTTGCGGCAGCGCCTCCTCCAAACTCGTATAGCAATATCCGGTCAGCGCGCATTCGGGGAATACGATCAGCTCGGCGCCTTGCCCCGACGCTTCCTGAATGAACTTCTCGATGCGGGCCAAATTGGCCGACACGTCGGCAAAGGCGACATCCATCTGAACGCCGGCCACTTTCATGGTTTTGTTTGTTTCAGTCATGTGTTTCAGTCATGGCGGGGCGCGTGGAGTGATGGGGTTGGGTTTTGTAGCGGAGCAGCGCAACAAGCCGTATTGCGGCGCGCCGACGTCAATTCACGCCGCGCATGAACCGTATGAAGTCGCGGTCGAGCGATTGCAGGTCTTGGCCGAAGGCATGGCGAAACTCAGCCAAACGCACGTCGGGCTGATCTTGAAAAACCGGTTTTTTTTGTGCTAAATCGTGCAGGTAGCCGACAAACGCCTGGCGATGCCGTTGGATCAAATAGTAGTTCAGCGCCCAGGCTTCGGCGTAGGCGTCGAGCGCGGTTTCACCGTTGTGGAAGCGGGTGGTGTCGCGGAGCAGCGTTTCCAGGGAATCGGCGGGGCGGGTGCGCAAGTATCGACGAAAACGCAGCAGCCTCTGCCGGTTCACGCCGCCAATCGTGCGCCAGCCCTTGGAACTTGAGAGGTCGGGGGTTTCAAAGAAAACGGCCATGCCCTCGCTCAGCCAGATGGGAATGTCGGCGTAGCGCTGGTGCAGCCCACAGTTGAACGCCAATTGGTGCGTGGCTTCATGCACAATGGTGGCCACGGTGCTCGCCGCCTCCGGCCGCGACAACACCCGGTTAATATGGGCCGTGGAACTACCGGAGTTGCTTCGCGAACGCAAGCCGTCGACGCCGGTGAGGTCGTACATATTGACCCGGTTCGTCTTGAGGCTGTAGTAGCCAATGATCGCGCCGGCGCCGGTTTCGCCCAACTCGGTGCGGGCGTAGCGGGCGTACGACGCTTTATCGGCGAACACGAAGGCCACTAACGGCATTTCAGGATCGTGAAGACGAAAATTTCGTCGCTTCCAATAATTGGAGAAGCCCCGATACAACCGTTCGTAGAGCGCCCCGCACCATTGTGCATACGCCCTGGAGGTGTTGTAACAGATGATGTAATGCGAGGTGCGATGCACGCGAAAGCCGTCCGGCAATTCTCGCAAGGCGGCGGCGGCGGTTTCGTCGCGATCAAAATAGGAGAACGGCGCCTGGTCGTCGGTTCGGCGGGTGATTTCATCCGCCTGCACCGCCCAGAGCACGGCGTCGCGGGTCATGAACAACAGCCCGCCATCTTGACTTTCCACCACCGCGCGGCCCTCAAGTTGAAGCGTGGCGCCGTCTCGTTCGAAAGCCACGTGCTCCATGGCGTTCGCGTTCGATGCAGCGGCCCAGACCAGCAGCGCCCACAAACGGCGCGGTTGCGGAAAACCCAGGCCTAACGGCCTTCGATTTTTGTAGTTTGGAAACATGCTTCCATTCTACCGTGCATCGCGAAGTTCCGCAGGACCGTTTTCAACTTCGGCATGTAAATTCGGGACTGCTCCCAAGGCGGAAATAGAAAAGGCGGCGAAATAGAAAAGGCGGCGTTGTCCGGTTCGGACACTGTTTGTTAGTTGATGCGGAGTTAGAATAAGATTTTCATGGGGTCACGAATTCCACGCTTGAGGAGCTTTCAATGATAGTGCTCAGAACGATTTTTCTTGGGGCGGCCATTGTTTTTTTTGGCGTTTTCGTCGCTGGCAATGCCGCTGCCGCCGAGAATACCACTGCTGCCGACAACGTACTTACCTCGAAAGAGAAGAAGGACGGCTGGCGGCTGCTGTTTAATGGCCGCGACCACACCGGTTGGCGTTGCAACAATGGAAAGAAAATCGCGACGCCGGTCGACCAAGGTTCGTTAGTGCCTTATAAGTCGGGCGGGTATCTGGTTTTGCACGACGACCTCTTCGCCGACTTCGTGCTTCGGTGCGACGTCCGCTGGGAGGCGGAACATTGTAATTCGGGCATCTTTTTCCGTGTGAGCGACAAAAAAAATCCGGTACACACCGGTTTTGAAGTTCAGGTGATGAGCGGCGCCGGCCTCAGCAAGCACGACATGGGCGCCATCTACGACCTCGCGGCGCCCACGAAAAACATGGGCAAACCGGCGGGCGAATGGAATGCCATCGAGATTCGTTGCCAGGGGCCGAACATTCAGGTGAAAGTGAACGGCCGGGTTGTCAGCACGCTCAACTGCGACGACTTCGACCAACCGGGGGTGTGTCCGGATGGCCAAAAGCACAAGTTCAAAATCGGCGGGAAACCGGTCGCGGTGAAAAACTTCGCCCGCCGCGGCTACCTCGGTTTTCAAGACCACGGCCAACGCGTGTGGTACAAGAACATTCGCCTCTTGGAGCTTTGACGGTCCTGAAACACTTGCGGTTAGGAATGCGAAAAAACGGATCGCCGCCGCCTAGCGAAAAAGCCCGGCATTTTGAAAATGCCGGGCTTTTAATCTGGTTTTCCGCCGAGAGACCTCGCAATTCCTTACGAAACAAGTAATTCGTGAACCACGTGGCCCTTGCTGATCGACATCGGTCGGCCGACGGGCGTGATCAACTCTTGTTCGAAGTCGATGCCCAACGCATGCAGGATCGTGGCGTGGATATTCGCGACCGCAATGCCCTTCCCCGGTTCGATTTGATTTTCCTGGGGATGTTCAATTTTTTCGCCCTCGGGGCTGGTGCCGCCGTGGACATAGCCTTGTCGAAAACGCCCACCCGCCAGGGCGATGCTGAAGCCGTGGGGCCAATGGTCGCGACCGCCGGCGGGGTTAATGGTGGGAGTTCGGCCGAATTCGCCGGCGCAAACCACTATCGTGCGTTCAAACAGGTCTCGCTCTTTCAAAATGCGAATGAGGGCCGCGAAGGCGGGGTCGAGCGCTGCCACCCGGGCGCCCTGGGTGGCGTTGTTATTGATATGAGAATCCCAACCGTTGAGGTTCACTTCGACGCACCGCACGCCAACTTCCACCAGCCTCGCGGCTGCCAAACAGCCTCGTCCGAAGGGCGAATCGCCGAACGCCTCGCGCGTGCTCTCCGACTCTTGAGAAACATCGAACGCCTTGAGTTGGTCGGACGACATCATCTTCACAGCGCGGCCGATGGTGGTGCTTTGCAGCGTTTTGCGTTTCTCCAGTTCTTTCAAACGCCCTCTGGCAAACGATCGCTCGACGAAATCGACATCTTTCAAGCGGCGTTGGAATCGTTGGTCGGGCACGCGGGCCGTGACATCGGGAATCGGCGAAGAAGGGTCGTTCGTTTTGAAGGCGTCGTATTGGTCGCCGAGGTATCCGCCGCGGCCGGGCCATTGCCCCGGTGAGATGGAAATATGCCGCGGGATTTCCACGCCTTCCTTGGATAGGTTGTGGCACAACACCGCGCCAATCGAGGGATACACCAGCGTTGGGTCGGGGCGAAAGCCGGTTTTCATGTTGTAGGTTGCTCGTTCATGATCGCCTTCCCGGCTGACCATGTTGCGCACCAAGGTGAACGAACTCAATTGCTCGGCCGTCTGCTCCATGCCCTCGGCGAATTGGACGCCCTTCAAGGCAGTGTTGATCGCCTTGGTTTCTCCGGCAATCTTCTTGCCGGAGTGCGGGTCGAAGGTTTCCAATTGGCTTGGTCCGCCTTGGAGCCACAGCAGAATGACCGACTGCGCCGGCTTCCCCGACTGATCTTGCTCCGCCTGGCGAGCCAGGCAATGCGCCACGGGCGTGAGCCAACCGAGGCCGGCAAGGCCCGCTTTCAAAAGGGTGCGACGATTGAAATGGGTCGCTCCGCCACAAGCGGCTGCTTCAAGCTCTAAGGGATTCATGATTTTGTCCTGCCGTTAAAAAAACACATGACGCCTCTGAGGAATAGTCCTGAAATAAATTACCGGTTGTGGTTCAGAAAAGCCCGGCATTTTCAAAATGCCGGGCTTTTAATTCGGCATATAAATTCAGGACTATTCCTGAGTTAATGATTCCAGGAAAATTCGGAGGAGTTGAGTAACGTCCAGGCAATGTCTTCCATGCCCTGGGCGCGCTGGTCTCCATGAAGACCGGCAAGTTTTTTGGCGAAATATGCCGATTCTTCTTCTTCGGGCCGGCGCGTGAGCACGGTCAGGTAGGCCATTTCAACGGCGGTTCGATCATCGGGCGCCAAGGCCGAGATGCGAGAAGCGGCATTGGCCATGGACGTGTTTTTGGTGCGTTCCTTAATCAAATTGCCGTTGAGCATCAGCAGACGTTGGGGAATCGTGCCTCCCCGATCCTCGAATTCGTCTTCGCCGGTGTCTCCGTAGCGTTGGATAAAATCGTTCTTCTGGAAGAACTTGATGATGCGAAACACGACATGCGACCGTGCGTTCGCCGTGCGCAACGTCGACGACTGCATCATGGCGCCGGCCACCTGCTCCGGCCGCAAACGCGTTAACGGAAAGACGGCCCATTGATCTTCATGCTTAATAGTGGGTTCGAAATCGGCGCGGCTGTCGAGTTGGTAAACGCGCGTCGCGGCAATGGTTCTTATTAAACGTTGGAGGTTGAAGTCGTGTTCGGCGAAGTCGGCGGCGAGGGTTTCCAGGCCGGGAGGGAACGGCCCTTCCAGCGGCAGGTCGTCGATCGGCTGCACCAACGGCTGCCCAAACATGATGGCCCACATCCGGTTCACCATCGCCCGCGCGAAAGGTTTGTTCTCCTTGTGCGTGACCCAGGCGGCTAGGCGCTGCCGCTGGGTAACGCCCTCGGTTTCCTCCGGCAGGAGTTCCGCTTCGAACGGCACGCTGGGCGCGACCACTTCCTCCGTTTCGGCGCGGAGGTATTGGTATTTGTAGTCTTGTTCCAAGGTGTCGCTGATACCCATGAGCGACGACTGGGCGTGTCCGTAGAAGGCGGCCAACTCATGGAAATGGGTTTGTTTCCAGTGATCGCCGAACTGGTCGTCGTGGCATTGCACGCAATCGAGCCGCATGCCAAGAAAGGCGCGCGTGGTGCGCCCGGCCAGCCGAATTTCGTCGGGGCGTTTGTCTTCTTCCTGTTCGGCGTCTTGGTCGATCGTGACACTGAGAAAATTAACGGCGGGGGTGTCGGTCCAGAGGCCGGCGTCGGCAATCAGGGAGCGCACGATGACGTCGTACGGCTGATTCTCTTGGAGTCGATCACTGAGCCAAGTCACGAACCGGTGGCGGCGAAACATTATAAACGGCCCGTCCTCGGTGCCCACATACGCCCGCGCCAAACGTTCGGCGAGGTAGTCGGAGAAGCGACGATCTTCAAATAGTCGAGAGAGCCGCCACTGCGTGGGGTCGTGTGCGTTCGCGGCTTCAAAGGCTCGAATCTCCTCCAACGAAGGCACGGACCCGGTGAGCCCCAACGCGAGCCTGCGCATGATGGTCAAATCGTCGGCGGGCGCGGCGGCCTGCATTTCCAACTTAGCCCACTTGGCCGCAAATTGTTGGTCGACCATCGAGGCGATTTCGTGAATACCGGCCTCTCCGGGCGATAACGGCGTCGCTTCTCGCGGCGGCGCTTCTCGCGGCGCCGGCGAGCCGCTGAGCAACGTCGCGACCATGAAACTCAGGCCGAGAATCGAAACGCCAAAGAACAATGCGCGTTTAGCCCACATGATCGCTCCTTTATAATCTGTCATTTTTGAAACCAACCCAAGCCTTCAGGCGGTATCAACCTCTGTAAGGCGTTACCCGAAAGGGCTTCCCCCGGTTTCAGAACGCGGTTTCAAAGCCAAGACATTCAACCACCTCTTGCGAGGGGAGAGCAGCCATGTCTGATCCATTCTTGTCGCCACAGTCGGCGTCGTCTATCTCTGGCAAATCGAACACGGACGAGGCGGAGTTGACGAATCAGGAAATTCCCCCCGTTCGCATTGTCGACGCCGCCCTGGCCCCGAAAGCACAGCAACCCTCAATAGAACAGATACAAGGAGAGCAGCAACAAGAAGAGCAAAATCTGGAAGTGGCCGAATTGGTCGTCGAAACGCCGGCTGGAATACCAGAGGCGTCCGTTGCCGAAGCGCCCCGCCGCGGTTGGATTCGCCGCGTGGTCTATTT
>JAJRWU010000146.1 GCA_024276655.1 Planctomycetota bacterium | reverse complement strand
TGTTCCGAAATAAGTTACCGACTGTCGGTCAAAAAATCCCGGCATTTTCAAAATGCCGGGATTTTAATGTTTGCCAGGCATGTTTGCCAATTTGAGGGCGTGAGTCCGCTGCCCAACGACATGGACAACGCCTAGTGCAAATGTCGTATTTTCAGCCGCCTGAAGTATAAATTCGGGACTGTTCCTTGGGTGTGACTTTTCCCGTGCGGGCGATATACTCGGTTCAAGATCCTCCGAAAATCACTGTCGCACAGACACTAGTAAACGATTTCTTACCGCGCATTGCTCCCTTCTTTCTCCGGGCGAATCCACATGACTGTCTCTGCTGAAGTGTTGTCCAAGTTGGCGAAGTATGATACGCCCACGATCTGCAATGTGATTGAATTGTTCGATGTGCGGCCGCGCAATCAAGGTTATATGGGCGCCGCGATTCGCTGCAATTTTCCGGAGTTCCCGCCGATGGTCGGCTTCGCGGCCACGGCGGCGTTTCGCTCCGACGCCCCGCCCGCCGGAGGCGACGCCTACGGCAGCATCCAAACGCAGTTGGAACAGTTCGCCGAATTGCCGGGGCCGGCGGTGGTGGTCTTTCAAGATCAAGACGACCCAGCCGTGGCCGCCACGTTTGGCGAAGTGATGTGCACCACTTACAAAGCCTTTGGCGCCGCGGGTTTGATCACCAGCGGAGGGGGTCGCGATTTGGAGCAAGTGCGAGCGATCAACTTCCCCGTGTTCACGGGCGGTACGATTTGCGCGCACGCCTATTGCCACATGTTGCACATCGGCTTGCCGGTGCGGGTGGGCGGGCTGACCGTTTCACAAGGCGAACTTTTGCACGGCGACGCCAACGGCGTGACGCAACTGCCATTGGACATCGCGGCTGAAGTGGCCGACATCAGCGAGGAGTTTCTAGCCGCCGAGCAGATCATGCTCGACTACGTCAATGCGCCCGGCGAAAAAACAGTGCAAGAATTTCACGCCCGCCGCGTGGAGTTCCAGAATGTGGCCGCCCAACTGAAAGAGCGCGTCTCGCGGGCGTGCTCATAGGCGCTGAAGTGCGAGCCGGTAATGTGCTAGGGTCGCTCGCCAATCGGATACGCGTTTGCTAGGATGCCGGCTGGAAAGTTTCCGCCGTTTTCAGTGATCGAGAGGTGCCCTGAATGAACATTGATCTTTACACGCCGTGCCCGTGCGGCAGCGGCAAGAAAATCAAGTTTTGTTGCTGCAAGGACATCGTTGCCGATTTAGAAAAATTCATGCGGAAAATTGAGGGGGAGCAGCGTCTGGCGGCGTTGGAAACGGCTGATTCCCTGATCACGAAACATGGCGAGCGAGCGGCCTTGTTGGCGTTAAAGAGTACAATCCTCTTTCAGTTGGGCGAAATGGCCGCGGCGGAAGAGAACATCAAGAAGTTCGTCGATCAGAACCCAGGTAATTCCGTGGCGTTGGCGCAATCGGCGATCATCGAGCTTGCCAACGATCGCCTTGATTTTGCCAATGAACAATTGCAACGCGCGTTGGCGGTGGTCGGCCGTAAGATTCCAATGTCGGTCTTCGATGCGGCGGTGGCGGTGGCCGAAGCACATCTGCAGCATGGCAATATATTGCCGGCGCGAGGCTATTTGATTCTGCTCTCGAACATTGGAGGCATTGATAAAAATCCCATCATCAACAGGCTGCAAGAAATCGACGCCTCTCCCTCGGTTCCCTTGTTCTTCAAACAGTATTTCAGATACGACGACGCGCCCCACGACGCGCCCTGGAAGGCCGACTTCGACGCCGCCAAGGATTTCATCCAGTTGGGCGCCTGGAAGGTTGGGCTGGATACTTTCAAGTCGCTGTTGGAACAATCGCCCGATTCGCCCGTGCTACTGCGAAATATTGCTATTCTTCACGGCTGGCTCGGCCAAGATGCGGCGGCCGCGGCAGCTTGGCGAGCCTACGCGCAACTAGGATCGATCGATCTGGCGGACGCCATCGAAGCGGAGGCGATGGCGTTGCTGCTGGCCCACCCAACCGAGAAAGACGTGCTCTCCCAAGTCACGATTACTTTCCAGACGCCCGACACCGAACGCCTGCTCGAAACACTCGCGACCGACGCCCGCGTGAAGAACATGAAGCTCGGTCCGGCGGAGCTCGGACAAATCGACCAGCCGCCGCCAAAGGCCGCCTATGCGCTGCTCGACCGGGAATCGCTTCAGAGCGGCGCCGGAATAACGCTGGAACAACTGCCTCAAAACTTGGGCCGCCTGTTGGTTTTCGGTCGCGAAACCGATCGCGAGGCGCGGATCGTCTTCGACATTGTTCGCGACGCCGACGCCGACAAAAAAATCGCCGTCCTCAAAGACGTTCTGGGTGAGCAATGCCAAGATTCCGGCGAGGAAAAAGAAGTCGGCGAAGTTAGTCGCGACGACGTGTTATTCCAGTGGCGCGGCGAGTTTCCAGAAGACACGCCGCACGACGATCGTGTACGGATCATTCGGGAATTCCACCAAGCGGCCGTGTTGGAGGTCTGGCCCGACGCCAAACGCAAGTCTTTGAGCAATCTTTCGTTGCGTGAGGCGGCGAGTGAGCTGAAAAACCGAGTGGCGGCTCACGTGCTGTTGCTCGACTTGAACGTACAAGACAATGTCTGGGCCATGGATTTCAACAAGCTCAGAGAATCGCTGGGCCTCGAACCCCTGCAAGCCATCGACCCCACCGAAACCGACTCACTCCAACTCCCCTTGATGCGGTTGGGCCGGCTCGATGCCGAGAAAATGACAACCCAGCAGTTGATGCGGGCTTATTACCGAGTGGGAATGGCTGATTACAGGCCGGCAGTGCGAAGCCTCGGCAGGGAGCTTGTCAAACGCGACGCCGCTGACGCCGCCGGCATCGATCGTGCGCAAATCTACGCCGCGCTTTCCAGTATGGAGCCGGAGTGGGATAAATCTGTGGCGCTTATTCAACAGGCGCAGAAGGCGGCCGAAGAGCAAGGGAAATCGCCGGCCCGATATTTGCTGGCTGAATTGGAACATCGTATGCGAACCGGCGATGGACCGGAAGAAACCCAACAGGTCTTCAATACCATTAAGTCGAAACACTTGAAGGAGCCGGGTATCGAGCAAGCTCTGTTTCAGGTGCTGGTGCGTGCGGGAGTGATCAACCCCGATGGCTCGGCGGCGCAAATGCCGCAGGCCGAGCCGGCGGAGGAAGCCGGCAAACTCTGGACCCCGGAATCGGCGCAGGCGTCTGAGGCGGGGAAAGAATCGAAGCTTTGGGTTCCCGGCTCTGATTGAATTCGCTCGAACAGTTCCGGGCTACCGAAATGCCACCCACGCCAGACGACCAAATGCTGCGGCTCGCATTCATGTTGGCCGAAAAAGGCCGCGGCCTTGTCGAGCCGAATCCCCTGGTGGGATGCGTCGTTGTGCATGGCGATGAAATTGTCGGCGAGGGATGGCACGCTTTTTTTGGCGGGCCCCACGCGGAAGTCGTGGCGTTGAAAAATGCCGGCGCTCGCGCTGCCGGGGCCACGGTGTACGTCACTCTGGAGCCTTGCCGGCATCAGGGAAAAACGCCGCCCTGCACGCAGGCAATCATCGATTCGGGCGCCGCACGCGTCGTGGCGGCCGTTGCCGATCCCTGCCAAACGGCGGCCGGCGGCGCCGTTGTATTGAGGCAAGCCGGGTTGGACGTCGAACTGGGCGTCATGGAGCAAGAGGCGAAACGCCAAAACGCACCGTTCTTCAAACTCATCGCTCACCACCGACCTTGGGTGATCGCCAAGTGGGCGATGTCGCTCGATGGAAAAATCGCCACGCGCACCGGCGAGAGCCGTTGGATTTCCAACGCCGCCTCCCGCCGGCGCGTGCATGAACTTCGTGGACGCGTCGATGGTATCATGGTGGGGAGCGGCACCGCCCAGGCCGACGACCCATTACTGACCGCTCGCCCGCCGGGATTGCGAACCGCCACCCGTATCGTGGTCGATTCCCGGGCGTCGCTCTCGCCGCAAAGCCGCTTGGCGGCCACGGCCCGTGAGGCGCCGGTGCTGGTGGCGGTCGGTCCGGCGGCGGAGCAGGAGAAATGTCGTAAACTTGAACAAGCCGGGTGCGAAGTTTGGCGGTGCGGCGCTGCCGAACAATCCGATCGGCTGGCCGCCTTGCTCGACGAACTCGGCCGAAGAAAAATGACCAATGTTTTGGTGGAGGGCGGCGGCTCGTTGCTGGGTTCGTTATTCGATCAAAATGAAATCGATGAAGTCCATGCGTTTATCGCGCCCCGGATCATTGGCGGCGCCGAGGCCATCGGCCCGTTGGCGGGGCGAGGCGTCGAGGCCATGAACTTCGCGCGGCACATTACCGACGTTGCTTGGGAGCAACTAGATGGCGACCTCTACCTACACGGCCCGATTTCGCGGCCTCCGGAAGCCGGCGGAGAAACGCCCGGCTGAAATTACGATCGCGGCGGGCATGCAGCGTCGTGATGCGGCGCCGTTTTCATTCGGCCTTCGGCGAGGTTTCTGTTTGCTTTTGCTGGCCGCCGCGATTCTTGCGCCGCCGGTGCGGGCCCAGCAATCGCCTCCCTTCTTGCGCCGCCACGACGAACGCCTGCTAGGCCAGCGCGGCGTCGCGAGCGACCGCGCCAAATTACTCGAATTACTCCGCCCCCGACCGGCCACGCTGGAGGAACGCCTGCACTACCAGGAATTGGTGCAAGATCTTGGCTCGCCAGCGTTCGCCAGGCGTGAATCGGCCACTCGCGAATTGCGCCAAGCGGGCGCGCCGGCCAAGCGGTTTCTAGAAAAGGCCGTCCGAGTGGCCAACCTTGAAGTTCGGCGACGGGCTGCTGTTTTGCTGGCCGACATCAACCGCGCCGCCGAACAATCCGTCCCCCTGAAGTTGGCCGCCTTGCGATATCTGGCCAACCAACCAGCGGCTGACGATCTCGGCATGCTGTTCGATGTGTTGGCGGCGGCCGACGTCGACGAAATCCGCCGTGCATGCCAAACGGCCATTCTCGCGGTCGCGCAACCAACCGACGAACCTTTGTTACGGGAAAATCTGCAAAGCGGCGCCGCGCCAGCCAGAATCGCGGCCCTTTCGGCCTTGCATCGTCTCCAACTCGCCCAAGATCTGGAAACGTTCTTGACCGACCACGACGCCCGCCTGCGTGTTGTCGGGGCTCGACTTTTCGCCCAGGTCGACCTGAAACGCGCACTCCAGGTTGCCGCCGCGGCGCTGACGCATCCAGAGATGAGCGTTCGCGCCGATGCGGCCGACGTGTTGCGCGCCGCCACCGGCCAGCGTTTTGGTTTCACGCCATACGATACGCAAGAGCGTCGCGACCGAGCCGAACAACATTGGCTGGCCTGGATCGAAAAACACGCCGCCGCCCTGCCGGCGGTTTCCTTGCCGGCGGCGGTCGACCGGCCGCGGCATCGCGTGTTGGCTTGTGAAATTTCTCCGTTGGCGGTGCATGAATTTGATCTGCTAACGGGGAAAGTCGTGTTTCAAAGTGAAGCCGTGATCGCGCCGATGGGGGCGGTTTGCTACCCGGCGGGTTGGAGGATCTTTGCCGACTTGGGCGTCGACGCCATCGTGGCCGTGGGGCCGACGGGTAAGAAAGAGTATCAAATCGCGACGCCCGGCGAGCCCGCCTGCCTGGAGGGTTTGGCCAACGGTCGCTTTTTGTTGGGCGTGGCTAGCCAGGACGAGCGTTTGCATCGGGTGATTGAAATCGACGAAACCGGAAAAATGCATTGGCAGGCAGAGGTCGCGGGGCAGGTGGTCGATGCACATCGGCTTCAAAACGGCAACACGCTCGTGACCAACTATTCCCGTAAGAAAATTATTGAACTGGCGCCGTCGGGCGACATCGTCTGGGAAATAGACGCCTTGCAACCCCCGGAAAGCGCTCGCCGTTTGCCCAACGGCAATACGTTGTCGGCCACGGCGTTGGGAACTGTGCGGGAATTCTCACCCAGCGGCGAGGTGGTTTGGTCGGCCTCCCGGTTGCCGATGGCTTACGACGCAATCGAGTTGCCCAGCGGAAATGTGTTGGTCGCGTATCGTAACGGGTTGCGGGAAGTTGGCCGAGACGGCGTCGTGGTTCGCGAAATCGAGGCGGGAACGGTTCGTCGTCTGTATGTGTATTAGGTCCTGATAAGGGAGTCGTGAAGGCGGGAGCGGCGAGACATTTCTCAATCTTACCCCGAGAGATCTCAGCGGGTCCGTATTTTGCGGTAGGACCAAGGAAGGAAACGACCAAGGTCCGACGCCCACCGAGAAGTCGGATCATCTCATATTGGAAGAAGTTGCGTCATCGCAAACTTGGCGACGGCTCTGCTTCGAGTCGCTCGTAACAAGGGCGATTCCGGAGTCGATGGACGTAACGTGCAGGAAGTGGTTGTGCAGAGGAAGGGTGCGCATACACGGTGGACATCGACTTGTCGCCCCGTTTGACCAGTTTTCTGGGATTTCATGAGGTGACGCCGCTTTCACCGTGGGAGCAACCTTGCGACACGCGCTTGTTTTACACTGTCCCGACTAATGAAGTCTACCGATCTCTGGAATTACTGGACAAACCGCCCAAGGCAAAAATACCACCGCCCCTACTTCTTCTCCGCCAGCAGCTCTTCGCGGCGGGCTTGGAGAAAGAGCAGGGCTTCCAGGGGCGTGGTGTTGTTGAGGTCGAGGTTGCGAATATCATCGAGCACGGGGTGTTCCGCGGGGCCGAACAGCGTGAGTTGGATATCGCCTTGCGGTTTGTTGCGTTTGGCGGCGGTGAGTTTGGGGCGGCCTTGCGCATCGAGGTTATCATTTTCGAGTTGCGCGAGCACTTGCTTGGCGCGCTCGTTGACCGACTTCGGCACGCCGGCGAGTCGGGCCACGTGAATGCCGTAGCTCTTGTCGGCGGCGCCCGGCGTGATTTTATGCAGGAAGACGACGTTCTCCTCCCACTCCTGAACGGCCACGTTCCAATTCACCACGCCGGGCAAAATATCGGCCAAGTCGGTCAGTTCATGGTAGTGGGTGGCGAACAGCGTGCGGCTGCCGATTTTATCGTGCAGGTGTTCGACAATCGCCCAAGCCAGCGAGAGGCCGTCGTAAGTGCTGGTGCCCCGGCCGATTTCATCCAGAATCACCAAGCTGCGGTCGGTGGCCGTGTTCAAAATACGGGCGGTTTCGGTCATCTCGACCATGAACGTGCTCTGGCCGCGCGAGAGTTCGTCGCTGGCGCCGACGCGCGCGAAGATCCGATCCGCCATGCCGATTTTCGCCTTCCGCGCCGGTGTGAATCCGCCCATCTGGGCCATGATCGTGATCAACGCCACCTGCCGGATGTACGTGCTTTTCCCCGCCATGTTCGGCCCGGTAATCAGCAGCACGCGGCCGGCGCGTTCGTCGGCGTGGGTATCGTTGGGAACGAACACGCCTTCCGGCTCCAGGGCGTCAACCACCGGATGCCGACCGTCGATGATTTCCAGCACCGATTCTTCCACCACTTCGGGGCGGCAGTAGCCATGTTTTCTCGCCGTTTCCGCTAAGGCGGCTAAGGCATCGACCTGCGCCAGCGCGGCGGCTGTTTCCTGCAACGGGCGAGACACCCGCTGCACCGCATCGCGCAACTGCATGAAGAGTTCGTATTCAATTTCCTTGGCTTTGTCGTCGGCGGTGAGAACCTTCTCTTCGTATTCCTTCAGTTCGGGGGTGATGTAGCGTTCGGCGTTTTTGAGCGTTTGCTTGCGAATGTATTCCGGCGGCGCCTTATCGCGATGGGCGTTGGTTATTTCCAGGTAGTAGCCGAATACCTTGTTAAAACCGACCTTCAAACTGGGAATCTCAGTGCGTTCGGCCTCCTGGGCCTGATATTCGGCGATCCACTGCTTGCCGCCGGCGGCCAACGCGCGCAAGCGGTCGAGTTCCTCATGATGCCCCGCGCGGATGATACCGCCTTCATGCACCGTGAGCGGGCAGTCGTCGTTCAGGGCGGCATCGAGCAAGTTGCGCAGGTCGGCACAAAGATTCACGCTCCGCTCCAGCCGCCCCAGCAGGCTGCTTTTGCGACCGGTGAGCTTGGCTTTCAACTTGGGCAAAATGCCGAGCGTCTTCTGCACCGAACCGAGGTCGCGAGGACTGGCCCGTCCCGTGGCCACCCGCGCCAACAGACGTTCGATGTCGTACACCTCGCGCAACAATTCACGCAGTTGGCCGCAAAAGGCATTTTCTCGATGCAGCTCTTCGACGGCGTCGAGCCGGGCTTCAATCGCATCAATGCGCACCAGCGGGTTGGCCAGCCAATGGTGCAGCAGCCGCGAACCCATGGAGGTCGTGGCGCGATCGAGCACATCGAGCAACGTTCCTTGGCGCGAGCCGTGGCGAATGGTGTGTGTCAGCTCCAAACTGCGGCGCGTGGCTTCATCGAGTTCGAGCGTTTGGCCGCTGCGGCGGGGCGTCGGTTGGTGCAGATGGCTGAGCGAAACTTTTTGCGTTTCCTGCAAATACGCCAACACGGCGCCAGCGGCTTGAATGGCTGGTGTGTCTCGGTCTTCAAAACCAAAACCGGCTAGCGCCGCCACTTCAAAATGTTTGAGCAGCGTTTTTTGTGCTCCCTGGATGGCAAAGGTCCAGCCGGGGCGTTCGGTGAGCAGCCATTGGTCGGCCAATTGCGAGGGAAGCGGCGGCGCGTCTTCATTGATCAGACATTCCGCAGGATGGATTCGGGCAAGCTGGCTAGCGAGTTCCGTCGCGGGATAGACCGCCGCAAAGAAGCGGCCGGTGGAAAGATCGGCCCAAGAAAGCCCGATGCGGCCGCCCTTGCCGTTGCGACCCGGCTTCTCCACCGCCACGGCGGCCAGAAAATTTTCCTCGCGAGGGTCGAGCAGCCCTTCGTCAGTCAAAGTGCCAGGACTGACCACCCGTGTGATTTCACGCCGCACCAATCCCTGGGCTTTTTTGGGATCTTCGACCTGATCGCAAACAGCCGCCCGACGCCCGGCGGCAATCAGTTTGGCCAAATAACCCTCAAGCTGATGATGGGGAAAGCCCGCCATCGGAATCGGATTCTTGGATTTATCGCGACTGGTAAGCGTGAGCCCGAGCAGTTGCGAGGCAATTTTGGCGTCGTCATGAAAGAGTTCGTAGAAATCTCCCATGCGAAAAAACAACAGCGCATCGCCGCAGGCGGCTTTGGCGTCGAGATACTGCTGCATCATCGGCGAAACATTCATGGCCGCGACATCGTAACACGCACAACCGCCGCCATACAGGGGCCATTTCCGACGGTTGCCAACATTACAACACCATCCCATTTATCGGGTTTGACGAAGCGCGGCCGTGTGCTAGAATTCGCCGTGACGCCGCCGATCCGCTAAATCGCCCCCCTAGCTCAACTGGCAGAGCATCTGACTCTTAATCAGAGGGTTGAAGGTTCGAGTCCTTCGGGGGGCACTAAGTCCATGTGTAATATGTCGCAATGAGTCGCAAGCCCCTGCAAAACAGGGGTTTTTTCATGCGCGGGTGTTGAGGCTTGCGAGGGGGTGCGGCCTGTTACGTGCGCTTGCTGCGCCGCTTTTTGCGACGCCGAGTTCTCAGATGGCTTTTCAGGGGTCGCCTTCTCGAAGTCGGCGTCGGTTACCTGCCAATAATGTTTCTGTGCGACCAACGCTGAATGGCCCAGCCAAGCGGCGGCTACGTGGGCGGGATGGGCGGCGGCCAATTCAGTCGCCCGGCTGGCTCGTAAGTTTTGAAACAGCTTCGGCCAGGGCGTCAGGCCAGCCCGTTTGATGATTCGCTGAAATTGCGTTCTCAAGTTTTGGCTGGCATCGCGGTAGTGGGTGATAACGTGCTCCGCTCCCTCTTGCGCCTGCTCCCATGCGTGCTCAAGATGCGGCCGAAGTTCGGGGAACATGGGGACAATTCTCGACTCGCCGCCTTCGTGGCGCTCAGTTTTCGGTGAGTGTACGGTGAAGCGATTACCGGCCCAGTCGATATCGTCCCACGTCAGCGCAAGATGCTCACTGGGGCAACGCAAGCCGCCAAACCGGGAAAGTGCAAAGATCAACCGCCATTGGCCGTTCGGGCAGGCGTCTAGGATTTCCTGGGCGTCTTCTCGGCTGAGGAAATAATCTCGGCTTCGATTACTGCCGACCGACGATTTCAACCCCTTGAACGGGTTGCGCGAAATTAGTTCGTGGTCGACGGCGTCTTGAAATAATTGCTTGGCGTTTGAAATGCGCTTTTTGCGGGTGTTTTCCGCCAACCCTTCATCGGCGCCGGCTTCGGAGTATCTCATTTCTCGGGCCGCAGACGTTCCCAGCCACCGCTCAAAATCTTTGGCGTCGCCAGTCGTGACTTTCGACAATTGACGGGTCGAACCAAAGAACGACAACAGGTTTCTCTGAGTGTGGCGCCATTTCATCTTCGTGGATTGTTTTACGTCGCCACGTTTTGAGAGGTAGTCTTCCAGATGTTTGCCCAACGTTATTTCCCTTGCTTTCGGGTGAATCAATCAGCCCCACCGCCGCCAGCTTTCCGGCCATCGCCGTTTCCAGACTTGCCACCCATGCAGCCGTATCGGCCTCCACGGCGTTGCCGGTAATCTTCCCGGCCAGCAAGTGCTCGATACGAAACTTCACCGCCTCGGCCGCTCGAATGGACATTTTGCCGAGTCTGATGGTCTTGCGTTTTCCATCGGGCGCCACAAACAAGATTCGCTTCCGGCCGTTGGGGTCTCTTGAGATACTGGCCATTTCACTTGCCTTTCTTCGCCGGCTTGAGGTCGCTCACGATTCGCAATTTGAGGTACGCAAAAAGAAGATTCAAGTTGCCCAGGGATAATCCACGATGGCCGTTGTAGAACTTGGCCAATGCCGATTCATCTATCCCCGTATCCTGGGCGATGCGATATCGCGTCAGGCCCGAATTATCAATGGCTTGCTTGATTTGGTCGGTCATTTTCTTCGGTCGTTGTTTTGTCATGCCTTTATTTTATCCGTTGCTGGTCTAATAGTCCAGCCCTTGCCGTTCTATGCGAATTGGTGCGATGGGGGCGTCCTGCTGGCCGTACAACGGCCGCATTCGTCGTTGGTGTGTTTGGTCATGGCCTGCCCCTTGTGCTCGCCCTGGGCGAGCCTGTGCGGTCGTTTTGTGGATGATTGTTTGTTGTCGCCAAAGATTTGTTAGGTGGATTGCATTGCATACATCGCCAGTTGCCCGCCAAGGATTGCCACAACTCCAACGTCTTGCATTTTGGGCATGGCGTCAGTTCGGTCGGTTCGTCGGCAGGTAATACATTTCAACCCCAACGCCCGAAGAGCATATTTCAGCAGCCGACGAATACGCCTCACGTCGTCGTCGTCGCCGTGGTGCTTGCCAGCCTCGAAGACGATTTCAAATCTCGGCTTGTCTTTCACAGCACACCCCTCCCGATTAGTTTCAAGGAGGGTGTTTGTGGTCGTGCCTTCAAAATCAAGCTCAGTGGTGGTTTCCGGTGGTGGCGCCGGTGGTGTCACCACCTCCCTTACAGGGAAGGCGGGTGAACCACCGTCACCGGGTAGGTCGACCGCATCACCCAAAGCACCGGGTGAACCGGTGAACCGCCGGGGGGTGAGGCGCCAAGCGGGCTCGTTTCGGTTGTTCTTTTTGACCGTGCAAGCCTCAACTTTGCCTTCACGAACCAAGTCGTCGATAACCACCTTCACGACCGCAGGACGGACCATTGCAGCCTCTCGAATGAAGCTTTGTGTTTCGCCATTCGGGTAGTTTTCCAAGACGTTCAGAACGGCGTCGCGATGAACTGCTTTAGTTGCGTTTGCCTTCCGAAGTTTTTCAGAGGCGCCTGCGTGTTCGGTAGCTTCGTCCCGTTGCTCATTCGCCTCGGCTGCCGTGAGAATATTGACGTCCCAAAAACGCCCGCTTGGCGTGTCGCGGGTTCCTTCCTTGATATCGAGCCCCCACAATCCGCCGTGCCCCGCAGAGCCCCCTGAGCTCATCCACAACTCATGTTCGCCGCCTCGGTCGGGATCGTAGGGTGATCGACGATTTAGCAGAATCCATTGTCGTGCAAATTCCTGAAATCCTGCAAATGCCAGATCCTCCATGCTGGCGGGTTCATACTGATTCAAAACAGTTTTCTTGAAGTGGTGAACCAGAATGACGCTGCAACCAAGATCGTTCAGTGGCGCCAACAACGCACCCATGGCGAAGAGGTTCTTCGCATCATCGGCGGCGCCGCCATCGCCAGATAGGTCGGGTCAATAACCAGAACTTCCAACTTGTTTTTTGCCACGAATCGTTTCAGTCGCGCTCGATGCGATGGATCGCCAAGCTGAGGAATATCAAAACTCCAAAATGCCTTTTTGTATTGGCGAAGTGGTATTCCGGTTTTGGCGGCAATGCGGCGCGCGGTCTCTTGAATGGTGGCGCCGCCGCTCTCGCCGGACATCAAACCGACTTTGACGGGGCGAGGGACCGGGAATCGACCAAGGAAGCAGCCGCCGCCCGCCAGAGCAAGCGTGAGGTCGATCGATATGTTTGTCTTCAAGCTTTTTTTCGGTCCGCCGATCATGCACGGCTGATCTTTGACAAGCACACCTTCGATCAGATATTTAAGATCGTACTCGCCATCGTCAAGGTCGGCAGACGTCATTACCTCAAAGTCGGACGACACCGCCGACTGCCCCATTCGCTCAATCTCGGCGGCTACGTCCTTAATCGCGATGGAGCCACTTGTCGCTTTCTCTGTCAGCCGCAAGCCGAACGCAATCATCTTGCGGCGAACAGCAAGTTCTTTGATACTCCGGGAGTAAGTTGCAACGTGCGCCGCGTTCGACTTGGTCGATAGTATTTCGCTCAGAATTTCGACGCCAGAAGCGTTGCCGGCGCCAAGTGTCGTTTCCTTGAGGCGCCGCGTCAACACCAGCAAATCATCGGTGGGCTCGCCCGCACGCCACATCGATTGCAGCGTGGAAAATATCACGCCGTGGGCTGGAAGGAAGAAATCACCACGCTCAATGCTGGCTACTTCTTCAATGTCGAACGCATCGGCGCGAACCGCGATTCCGGACAAAAGACCGCGTTCTATGTTTATGTCGTATGGCTCGGGCAGTTTGGCCAGTAGGCGTTCTGTGGGAGTGTTCATACCGCACCACCCTTCGATTGCTCTTTGATCCATCGTTGCAAGTCACCGAGTGGATAGCGCACACATCGGCCCAGCCGAATGTGCGGTATCTCGCCGGATGCGGTCATGCTCCATAGCGTGCGTTGACTGATCGCCAACGCTTTCGCGGCATCGGCCGGCGTCCAAAGAAGTGCCGGCTTGGTGGGGGTGCTACTATTCATCGCTGCCCCCTCCCTGCCGCGTTCGAGCAGCCTTGGAAGCTAACACTTCCTCAACCGCCGACGGATTGAAGAGATAGCGCCGGCCGGCTTTCACACAGGGGACGTTCCCGTTGTCTGCTTGGACCCGCAACCAATCTTGAGTAACACCCAGCCGCCGCGCCATCCGCGCCAAAGAAAGTAAATTCATCACATCTTCCCGTAAGGTGAAGGATTGCCAGCCACATCAGCCAGCGTTGTGGTGAATCATAGAAAATCAGTTGTGCGCTAGACGTGCGCTACCTGATGAGTTTCATGCGCCTTTGGTGTTTTCTTCCGCTAATCGCTTTGTCCCCTTGGTTCCACCCGAAACAATCAGCGTGTTCCATGCAGGATGATCGCGGAACAATGTAGACAACCGGAGGGGCGGGGATTCGGGATCAACTGCCGATAACAGCGTTTCATCACCAACGTCGGGCGTTCCATTCTGCCAATTCTCATAGAGACATTTCACGACCGGGGCTTGATTCGCTGTGAAACCATAAACTTCTCCAAACCATCGGACCGATCGAAAGTCGGGCGAATGCGATGTGTCGCTCTCCTTTCCCCCTGCTGGTTTGCCGGCCTTACCTTCCGGCTTTGCCGCCTCATCCTGCGGGGAGGCAAGACCCGGATCAACACAAACCAAATCTCGCAACTTTCTCAGTTCCTCAGCGGTCTCAGAAGCACTAAAATTGCCCCGCTCCCGATACGGAAGGTTGCCCATTCCCTCCGTGCGAAGAATTTCGATTAGCTTATGGGCGTCGCGGTAAGCGTCGTTCCCCGCACAATGAAAAACACTATTTGGGTTGCGTCGGTCGTCGTCCCTGTAGTCTTCTTCCAGACACCTTTCCGATCCCTCCAACCCGAGAACGGTCCACTCGAACCACTGCCGAATCGCCTCCCGTTCCATGGTTGCCGGGCAGCAGTCGCCTTGCCAATCGCTTGGAAGCCAACCCGGTCTGCTAGGCGGCGAGTCCGCAGCGGCCAGCGCAGAAGCCTTGACGGTGGCGTGAACTTCGTCGACGTCGGCATCCTTCCCGAACCTCGAAAGGTCGATGAATGGCTAGAGGTCCTGAACCAAGGGAAATGCGTCATCAACGGGGCGATAATCGGCCATTAGAAATTGTCTTTCAAAAGCCCGTCGCCGCGCCGGAGAAAGACAATAATCCAACGCGGCTGGCGGGGAAAACCGGGGGATCAATCCCGGCAGCAAAAATCTTACATCAAATCTCACCCTTGAAAAGCACGCCCCCGAGACGCCTGCCAACCACCAAATCCCACTTCCCCCTTACTAAACCATTACATTGTCAACCTTAACCACTAAAGTACTCTTGTTTCTCCGCTTCAACCGGAAAACAAACTCCCTCGAACCCATCAGAAACTAAAGCTCCAAGGGCGGAACAACCTGGGTGCAGGAACCGGCTCCTTTTTTTAGGTGGCCATATTTGGCGGAGTTGCTTGGACGTTTGGGTGGAATGGGCGGCCGGGGCGAGCGGCCAGGAATTTTGCGAGGCGGTCGTCGTCGCATAACGCGGCGGCGCGAATTT
>JAJRWU010000145.1 GCA_024276655.1 Planctomycetota bacterium | reverse complement strand
TGCCCATGGTAATCTCCTTACAATTCCCTTGCCAAAAAACCTAAACTTCCCAAACACCGCCCCATCCTACATCCAACCACCAAAATCACCCACCCAAATTTCAAATCGCAACAAACCCGCCGGAGCCGGTTCCTGCACCCGATGTTTTTTTCGCTTGGAATCGCCCTGGACCGCCGCGCCCTTTTCTGCGACGCTTCCCGCCCCAACTTTTTTTGTTCGTGTCAGGGTCTTGGTGAAGAAATAGCTTGAAGAAATGACCGGCTCTTCTCTGTTAACTCGAAGCGTCCTGCTCTTGGCGATTACGCTTCCGGGCGCCGGGTGTACGCGTTCCGGCTGGCGGCAACTCCGCAGTGAGGGGTTCACTGAAAACGCCGTCCATTTCGACGACAACCCGCGTCCTCGCTAAGGGGCGGGTTCGGCCGCAACCCTGAGCGCCAAGGCGCGTGAAATCGAACGCAACTTTGGTTTCGAGTAGTATCTCGCCGCACGGCCCGCGCAACATGCCGCTGAACCAGTACCGTTGCCGCGCCCGCCGCCGTAAAAATCGCGTGTTTCTCGCGCCGCCGTTTGTAATGATTGAGCCGCCACGATTGTAAAAATCGTCGGAACGCGGCCGCCCATTGAAGTTTTCCAAAGCTGAGCGATATTTCTGCAAGCCTTTTTTATGTAACGACTTGCGTTAACTTCAATCGGCCGAAGAAAGAATCATTTTTTTGTTTGGCGCCTTTCTTGCTTTAAGCAGCTTCCAACATTTCGATCGAGTCAGATCACCCCCTGGAGGCGAACGGAAAATGCACCTCGCGAATCACCAAACGACCGCAGCATCTCATGGCCTGTTGCCTTGGTGCGACCCTTACATTCTGCAACTTTTCGCTTCGTTGGAATCGCAGAAGCGTGAAGAAGAAGCGGACTCCCACCGGAAGAAATTCGGTCCAGCCCCACGCATCGGTCGTGAGGACGCGGCCGCGGCCGAAACGAACGTTTGGCGTGAAGCGCCGCTGCGGCAGTACCAGGTGCAATGTGCGTAGTGCTTCAACTCGCAAGGGAAGCGTGGAAAAACTACCTCCCGATTCAGAAGCCCGGCTTTTGGAAAAGCCGGGCTTCTCAGACGCTGTTTTTCGCCAACGCTGCATCAGGCGAACGGCGGAAAATAACCTACCCGCACACAACGGGAGTCCGTGAGTTTTTTTTGGGTTCCCGCCTACGCGGGAATGACCGTTTGCTGATTCACTCGCTTGCGCTTCGTGCTTGTATTAGGTAAATTTTCATCTGCCGCTCGCATAAATGCTCTTCGCGGCGCGGCGCAGTTGACGCAACACCGCCGGCGCCGACTCACCGTCGGCCAAAACCGTGCAAATCGGCCGCCCTTGAATGAGCGAACTCCCCAACGGCGGGATGTCGGCAATTTTTGGCAAGTCGATTTGGCCGCCGTCTAGCCGGCTTTGAACAAATCGCTGGAACGACGCCCCGACCAAGCCGTCGCGCCGGGCGTAAACAATCGCCTTGCCGCTGAACCGCGTTGGCGCGACGGGCGGGCTTTCAACGGGCAGCCGCCCCGCTTGGCAAGCTTGCATGTGAAGCGCGACCGCGCTGTAATCGCCAACATGCTCCAACACTTCCAAAGACGACGTGAAACGCGGGTTCACTTCCAGCACCCACGGCCGGTTGTTTTGCAGAATCACGTCGACGCCAAACAACCCGGTTAGCCCAAAGGCGGTGGCCAAATGCCGGCCCAATCGCACCGCTTCGCTTCGCGCGCTGTTGGTCAGCGGCTGCGGCGCCAGGGAGCCGCAATACATGAATTGCCGGGCGCCACACCATCGGCGACCCGTCAACTGACGCGAAGCGCCGAGAAAGGTAGCTTGCCCGCCAGCCGCCACATAGGCCAAACCGCAGCTCATTCCAGACACGAATTCCTGTAAGTAGCTGGCGGCGGGCAACGAAGTATTTCCCTGTTTATCAGGGCTAAAAAATTCAATGCCCAGTCCGCCGGCGGAGCGGCGGCGTTTGCAGAGCCAGCGTCGTGCGTCGTGCGGGGGCGAACCATGCGCGAAAATGGCCGGCGAAGCGAAACCAGCCGACGTCAAACTCTCGTGCAGCTCCCGTGGATCGCGCACGCGGCGAACGACCTCCGCCGAACAGCCAAGCAGGCGGCGTTGCCTTGCCAGAGAGGCCAGTAGCCGTGGATAGTTTTCCAGGGCGCCGGTGTACATCCAAACGCCGGGCGGGGCGGTTTTGAAGATTTGCTCCAGTTGCTCTGGGTAAGGATCGACGGTGCGGCAATCGCACGCGCGTTGCAGGTCGGCGTCGGCGAACAGATCGGCGGCCGATATTTTGAAACCGCCTCGCAGGGCCGAGAAAGCCGCCGCCCGAGCGCTGGCGCCGGCAATCAAGAGCACGCTTTCACCGCTCATGGAGTGGCCGACTGCTGTAAATCCAAAATGGTGCGGGCGACGTCGTCGGGCGTGAGGGTCTCGTCCATTTCCACGAACCGGCATTCGCTCAGCCGGCGGAACCATGTTTCCTGGCGGCGGGCGAACTGCCGCGTGCGGGCCTTGATTTTCTCGCGCATGGCGTCGAAACCGGCGGCGGGGGAAGCGTCTGACTGGAGGTATTGTATCACTTCCCGATAGCCGACCGCCTGCGCCGCGGTGCGACCGAAGGCGCCGTGTTTTTGCAGCAATTGCTCGACTTCCTCCAGCAGGCCGGTGTCGAACATTTGGTCGACGCGCATTTCGATACGGCGATGCAATTCAAAACGCGGCCAGTGCAGAGCAAACACGCGGCACTGTTCGGCGGGACGGCCTTCATCGAAATGAACCTGCGTGTGGCTGATCGGCCGGCCGGTTGCCCGGTGTACTTCCAAAGCCCGAATGACGCGCCGTTTGTCGTGAGGATGTAGCTTGGCGGCGGCCAGCGGGTCGACTTGCGCCAGCCGCTGGTGTAGCGCTTCCAAGCCGACGGCGTCGGCCTCTTGTTCTACTTGGCGGCGAAATTCCCAGTCGGCTGGAGGGCCGGTGTCGATGCCCCGCAACAATGTTTTCAGATACAGCGGCGTGCCGCCCACGAACAGCGGTTCTCGGCCCCGTTGGCGAATTTGCGCCACCACGCTCGACGCCTGCTCAAGAAATTGAGAAACGCTGAATTCTTCCGTCGGCTCGACAATATCGAGCATGTGGTGGGCAACGGCTCCGCGATCGGCGGCGGTTGGCTTGGCGGCGCCGATATCCATGCCCCGATAGACGGTCATCGAATCGAGAGAAATAATTTCGGCGTCCAAACGCTCCGCCAGCGCCAATCCGGCTTTCGTTTTTCCGCTGGCCGTAGGGCCGGTAAGGAACCAGCAATCGGCGGTGGCCGGTCGTTCCGGAAGATTGAACATCGCTACGGCTATTCCTCACGCGGCTTGAACAGATGCCCTTCTTGCGGACCCGACTCCGTAAGCGTCAGAATTTCCGGCCCCTTTTCGGTCATGAGAATGGTGTGTTCGAATTGGGCCGAGAGGCTGCCGTCCTTGGTCGTGACGGTCCAACCATCTTTTTCATCGAGCACCGTTTCACGCCCGCCGAGATTGATCATCGGCTCAATGGTGAAACACATTCCGGGCATGAGTTTGTCGCGTCGCGACTGCGCCGTTGGAGCGTGCGGAATGTTCGGCCGTTTATGGAATTCGTTGCCAATACCGTGCCCCACGTATTCCCGCACCACGCTGAGTCCTCGAGATTCCGCTTCCTTCAAAATGGCGGCGCCGATATCGTACACCGGGCCTCCGGGGCGAGTGGCCCAAATTCCTATATACAGGCAATCCAGCGCACACTGCGCGACGCGGCGGGCGTCGTCTGATACGTCGCCGATGAGGAACGTCTCGGATTGGTCGCCGTACCAGCCCTCGACGATCGAGGTCACATCGAGATTAACAATATCGCCTTCTTTTAACTCGCGGTCACCCGGAATTCCGTGGCACACCACTTCGTTCACGCTGGTGCAGCAACTCTTGGGAAAGCCCATATAGTTGAGCGGCGCCGGCGTGTGCCCATGTTTAACGGTGTATGCATGAACCAGCCGATCCACTTCGCCCGTCGTAACACCCGGCTGCATGAAGGGCCGCACGTAATCGAGAAGTTGGGCGTTGAACCGGCCGGCTTTTCGCATCGCCTGACGCTCCTTCTCTGAAACGCGGGCCGATCGTTTGCGTTGTAACATGAAACTTGGAAAATCCGGAGGATGTTGAATGTCGAAAAATGAGCTGTTCAAAGCACTTGAGCAGAAGCCTAGTCTAACACGATGACGACTCTGGCAATACGTCAGACAATCATTCCCAGAGCACTTTTCGGTAAGGGTGCAGGAACCGGCTCCTTTTTTTAGGTGGCCATATTTGGCGGAGTTGCTTGGACGTTTGGGTGGAATGGGCGGCCGGGGCGAGCGGCCAGGAATTTTGCGAGGCGATTGTCGTCGCATAACGCGGCGGCGCGAATTTG
>JAJRWU010000144.1 GCA_024276655.1 Planctomycetota bacterium | reverse complement strand
GGTTGATGACCGGCATGCGGCCGCCGGCGCCGATCAGCTTGATCACGCTGCGGCGTACTTCCAGCATGTTTTCAGGGCTGTAGGCGGCGGCAATTACGTTGTCAGCAGCGTTGCCGAGGTCGTCCAGACCATTCTCGCGGCAATCGCGGGCGAGTTCCTGCCCATGCTGGATGACGTTTTCCCATTTGTTTTCGCGAGCGGCGTCGGCCACGGCGTCGACCCCTTGCAGAAAACTGTCGAGGAAATGGTCGACCCGGGCGTTTTGCCGGGCGAGCTGGGAGTTGAGGCGTTTGACTGCGTTGGACGTTTTCATGCTTGAGGGCCCGCCACGAAAAATAGGGTGCTGGAAGGTTTCACGAAATCCAGTGAAAGGCGGTGTGGCGGTCGGCGGCATCGCAGCCGACTCCGCACAATCAGGTATCATCCACCTCTCGCCCAAAGGATAGGTGCAAAAATGTGCGTCCGGAGTGTGAGACGCGCAACATTTCTTTTTCCGCCCCTTGACGATCCCGGGTAACCCGTGCAACCCTCTTAACCGGCCCTTTGTCATGCCGCGCGTTTTGTTTCGATCGGCGCCGACAGCCGCTGATTGATATTCTCCAGCAGCGTTTCGCTGGCGGAGTGCGCCACCTGCTGGCGGTCGCGTGGTGAAAGTCGGGCATCGCGATCAAGGGCGATCGTCACTTCGGCGTCCAGCAGCACGGCGGCGCGGGCCAGCACGTATCCTTTTCGCTCATAACGGTTTAATGTGGAGGCCACGCCCAAAACACGTTTCCAGACGGCTTCCTCCACTCGCAACACGACCTCGTTGGCCGCCTCCAAAATTTGCTCGGAGTTGTTCCGCGAAAGTCGAAAAAATCGGAGGAGATCCATAACATGCATCCTTTCTAGACCCGGTGAGCAGCGCCGTTCGCACAGCCGTTGCGCGACGTTCGCAGCGCCTGTTCCTTCGGCGCTTCGCTCGCATTCCTAAACCTATAGATCGATTGCCCGGGCGTCGGTCTTCATCGCGACATGGCCGGATTCGTTTGCCTTGGCTACGGAAACAGTAGCGGCTATGCTGACTGCTCTTGTTGTGTGTTCTGTTCGGCGCTTTTTTCGTGTTGCCAGTGAGAAGCCCCCGGGTTTTTTGAAACAGCCGGGCTGCTGATCGGCGCCGTAATTTTTTCCACGTTTTCTTCATGTTGCCAGGAGCGGTTTTATGTCTCGACCCACGGTCGCGATTGTGGGCGCCAGCACCGATCGCTCGAAGTACGGCAATAAATCGGTGCGTGCGCATTTGCGTTTGGGCTACGAAGTTTTTCCCGTCAATCCTCGCGGGGAAGACGTCGAAGGACTAACAACGTACGCCTCGTTGGCCGAAGTTCCCGCCAAACACTTGAATCGGATCAGCATGTACGTGCCGCCGCGCATTGGCATCGCCATGCTCGAAGAGATTGCCGCGCGCCGCTGTGATGAATTCTGGTTGAATCCTGGCAGTGAAAGCGAAGCCCTGCTGGAAAAAGCAAAGGCCTTGGGGCTGGAGCCGATCCAGGCCTGTAGTATTGTCGACTTGGGCGTCTCGCCGGTGGAATTCGGGGAGGAAGCACCCGTGCAGCGCTCCCCTCAACCGGCGAATCTGCGCGCCTTGCGAGAAAGCGGCTGGAAATCGAAGACGGTCCGGCAGGAAATTCATGACAACTTCATTCGTCGGCTGGCCGCCGGCGACGAGCTGTTTCCCGGCGTCATCGGCTATGAAAACACGGTGATTCCGGAAATCAGTCTGGCCTTGCTCGCCGGGCACGACATGCTGTTTCTGGGAGAAAAAGGCCAAGCCAAAAGCCGCCTGATGCGGGCCCTGGTGCAGTTTCTCGACGCCGAAGTTCCGTATCTTGACATTCCCGCCGCCCCGTTTCATGAAGACCCCTTTCACTCACTGAGCCGAGTGGCCAAGGAGTTTGTGGCGGGTCGCGATGAAGCAGACGTTCCCATTGCCTGGTGGCCGCGCGAACAACGGTACGCCGAGCGGTTGGCGCCCGGCACGAAATTCGCCGACATTATCGGTGAGCTTGATCCCGCCAAGTTGGCCGGCGGCGCCAGCATGGCGACCGAAGAGGCGTTGCATTTCGGTCTGATTCCCCGCATGCATCGCGGCATTTTCGCCATGAACGAACTGCCGGAGTTGGACGAACTGGTGCAGGTCGGCATGTTTAATATTCTCGAAGAACGCGATGTGCAAATCCGCGGCTACCCGGTGAATTTCGAGATTGATGTGTTCTTGCTCTTTTCGGCTAATCCTTCCACCTACAACCGCAGCGGCAAAGTCATCCCGCAACTCAAGGACCGCATCGGTTCGATCATTCGCACGCATTATCCCGACGCCCGCGAACTGGGCGTGGAAATCACGGAGCAAGAATCCGAGACGGAGTTGGGCGGTGAATATCCGGTGATCGTGCCGTATTTCATGCGTGAAATCGTGGAGCAAATCACGGTGGAGGCGCGGAAGTCAAAATACATTGACCAGGAATCGGGCGTCAGTGCGCGGCTCTCGCTGGCGAACTACCGCATCATGATCGCGAGTGCTCGCCAGCGCGCCGTGCTTCTGGGAGAAAACCCGGCGGCGCCCAGAATCAGCGATTTGGGGCACCTTTATAGTTCGTCGCTGGGCAAGCTGGAACTCGACCTCATGGGCAGTCATCAGATGTCGGAGCCGCAGGTGCTTGATTCCGTGATGGCGGAGGCGATCAAGGTTGTGTTCGAGGAATACGTTTCCAAGCATGGACTCGCGGAAATCGCGGAAATTTTTGGCAAGGGCGTGAAAATCGAAGTCGGTGATTTACTGCCGTCGTCGCAATACGCAGAGCTGCTGCAGCACGTGCCGGCCGTGTGGGAAAGAGCGTTTGAAGTAAACGCCGCGGAAAATCTCGCCGTGCGGGCGTCGTGCGTGGAATTCGTGCTGGCGGGGCTACACGCCTTCGACATGATTTCTCGCTCGCAATTTCGAGGTGGCGTTGCATACGAAATCGAATAGACGGTAAGATAGGCGCCGCGTCCTGTTACACCCACATCGTACAGCAGTCATTTCCCGCTCGATGTTTAGCTCATCACAGGTATAAATCAAGATTATGTCGCCCGACCAACCGCTGGAAGCTTCGCCCGCCATGTACAAACGCGTTATTTTGAAACTTTCCGGCGAGAGCTTCTGCCGTGCGGGCGAACGCGGCATCGGCATGGATGAAGTCGTGCTGATTGCCGGTCAGATTCGCGAAGCCCAGGAATTGGGTTGCCAGATTGCGGTCGTGATTGGCGGCGGCAACATTCTTCGCGGAGCCCAATTCAAAGGCCGATACGGCGCCAGCATTCAAGAAGCGACGGCCCATTACATGGGCATGCTGGCCACGGTGATCAACGGCTTGGCGCTGCAAGACGCCTTGGAGGCGGTTGATTGTGATACGCGTTTGATGACCGCTATCAAAATGGACGGCGTGGCGGAGCCGTATATTCGCCGCCGGGCGAAAGGCCATCTCAATAAGGGCCGCATCGTGATTTTGGCCGCCGGAACGGGCAGCCCGTTTGTCACGACCGATACCGCCGCCGCACAACGTGCGTTGGAGTTGGAAACCGATATCCTGCTCAAGGCGACGCGCGTCGATGGCATTTTCAGCGAAGACCCCGAGAAAAATCCGCACGCCGTTTTCTATCGCGACCTAGACTACGAAACCATTCGCCGGCAAGATTTGCGCGTCATGGACCAAACCGCCATCGCCCAATGCGCGGAACACAACATGCCGATTCTGGTGTTCAACTACCTCAAGGACGGCGCGATTTTGCGAGCCATTAAAGGTGAAAAAATCGGCACGCTGGTCACCGCCAAATCGCCGGCTTCCGCCGTTTGAAAACGCGTAGGCTTCTCTCAGAGCCTACCGGTGGTGTTCGCTGCGCTCGACCACCGGCTAATAGCTGGCAAGCCTCCGGCTTGGCGGGAATGCCTGCAACGAACTCGCGACGACGAACGGTTACCGCCCGTCTAGCGATGTTATTGGCCGCCGACCTGAGAAACCGCCGTCCACTTCGTGCCAATAAAGAATCTCGGGCTCGCTCAGTTTCCAACAGAGGAAGACGATGCGTCCCTGGTGCTGGGCGGGAAAATCGACCAGCCCCTCGGTGGCGCCCTTCGGTTCAACGCCCAACTCCCGCAGCTCCACGATATAAGCGTTGAGCTTGTCGGTGTCTTGGTCAAGATCTCGCTCGACCTGCGCCAGTTCTTGGCTGTAGAGATCGTTTTCCCGGGCGGCGTGGTCTTGGAGGTCGCGCCCCGCGGAGAGGTGGGAAATTCTCTGCTTGCGATCAACCACCGAGCGCGCCAGTTCGGAAAGATCCGACACAATCGCCTGCACTAGCGGCAATGTGGCGTTCGCCTCCTCGACGGTGAAGAGCTTTTTCAGACCTTGTCCTTCGGGCGTCGAAGGCGAATCTAATTCGGAAGGTGAGTTCCTCAGTGGCATTTTCGCATCTCACAAAAAGACGGCTAATCGCACCAACCGTTATGAACTAGGCCCGTTATGCACGGGCTCGGTAATGGCCTTCGACTCCGACACCACCGTCGGGTTCAACGTGGCTCGCCCCCAGGCCACATCCAGCGGCAGACGGGAAAAATCGACAATGCAGCCATCGCGGCTATAACAGCTTAAGTCGTGCGTGGCGCCCATGAAAATACAGTCGACCGGGCATGGCTCCACACACAACGCACAAAACATACATTTTGAATAGTCGATTGTGTAACCTGTCACTCGAAAGCCTTTTGTGCCTTCGGAACGCTCTTTACCAATATAAATACAATCGACCGGGCAGGCCTTCGCACACTTGTCGCAGGCGATGCAGGTTGTTAAATCGAAGCGGTGAAAGCCGCGGTATCTGGCCGCCACGGGAACCGGCTTTTCCGGGTACTCGAACTTCTCGGTAAACGTGCCCCGATCATCCTGATAGGTGATGATCCAATACCGCAACGTGACCCCCAAACCTTGGGCCACGGTAGCAACAGCATTCCGAATATTGAGCAGCCAATTCCACATGGATCTAACAATTCCTTAGCCGAACAAGTGAGCAGCAAGCCGGCAATGCGCCGCGATTGTTTTCGCTCGATTCGTGAATTATAGGGAGTGTCGCTTAAACCGCAACTGATAAACCGCAACTGGGGCCGCGTTGCAAAACAGCATGGACAAGAACGAAATCGACTGGCGCGAGGCAGGGCCCGCCAAGGGTGTGAACTTTTGTGAAATTCTCCGCGCCGCGAGCAACGTCCATGTGTTTTGCCCCAGTTGGACGTTGAGTTTCTTGTCTGGAGGATAAGCTAGTCGCTAGAACGAGCACTGCGGCCGGATAGCGCCAGGAATGCACCGCAATTGAATCAAAGTCCCTTGCTTTTGGCCTAAATGCGAAAAACG
>JAJRWU010000143.1 GCA_024276655.1 Planctomycetota bacterium | reverse complement strand
CGTTTTTCGCATTTAGGCCAAAAGCAAGGGACTTTGATTCAATTGCGGTGCATTCCTGGCGCAATCCGGCCGCAGTGCTCGTTCTAGCGACTAGCTTATCCTCCAGACAAGAAACTCAACGTCCAACTGGGGCAAAACACATTGGTAAGGCGAATCCAAATAGTGCGCCATGGCGGACGCCAGAAACTCTGGTTCATCTACGGGAGTGTACCGGAAGCAAATATCAGTGATGGTATCTCGAACGGTGAACTGCTCTCCTGCCGAGGTGTACATTTGCTGTTCAAGCGTGACTCCAGCCGCACCGAAAGACGCAGCCAGATGACCAAAGTGCGGTTCGCCAAGGCCTTCGGCCAAACGGTCTCGCCCGAAAGAAGCAACGTGCAGACCGTACGGTGAACGCTTTAAGTACGCGGACCTCCCATGATACCCAGTAACTTCGGCAGCAAGCCGAGCGTCAGTCAACGCGTTCAATATACAGCGAGAATCTGAAAATCGAGACTGCGGATAATCGTCGAAGCTCTGCTCCAACCCCCACAACCGTAATTCGTGAGCCAGCAAGCTTATGGACGGCGGAAGCGAGGGCGCACACAGCCCTCGCGCGAATTCGACATCCTCTGGCCGCAGTTGCAAGCCATCGACGGCGATCGGTTCAAACACACGCGGAACGCTTCGCTGCACGGGGAGCGCCGCTGGAGAAATCTTGCCCCTCGTTGCGGTCGGCTGTTCGCCGAGCCCAGCACGCCCACTGCTCCACTCCCAAGTCGCTGCCCCAACGGCTAATAACGTTCCAACGGTGAGCAGTATTGCAGAATTTTTCATGGTGGTTGCCCACTTCATTCTGAAGTCGCACGGTTGTACCTACGCCGCACTGTCTTGTTCCTGTTCGTCTGATGCTCGCAATAGTTCGCGAAATGCCGAAAGGCGTTTGTCTGAATTGCTCCTGCGGGTTTCCAACCTCCCTCTAAACAAAAGAGGGACTTTCTTGCTTTTTCCGAGCTTCAAGCCGGGCGGAGTGAGAGAATTTAAGAATTGCCACTGGCCGCAAACGCGAGAGTGTGGCGTGATTCTAGCACGGCGTGGGGGGAAGTCAAAATAATTTCATGTATATTTCTAATAATATCGATACGCCCCCTTATTTCTCTACGCTATGCTGGACCGCCTGCGTTTTTACAGAAACAACGGTACACTACCGGTTTGGTTTTTGGGTTAATTCTCTCTATGAGGTTGGAGCATGGAGGCTTTGTTGTAAGAATGGCGGACCCACAAAAACCTCCGCAACGCACCAAATGGCGGCCGGTTTTATCCTGGATGGCGGTGTTGCTGCTGCTTGTGCATCTTGTTTTATTGGTGTACGGCGTAACGTTTCAGTCGCCTACGATCGATGAGCCGAATCATCTGGATGCGGGTCTGGATATGGTTCGGCGGGGGGATTTCGGTAAGAATCTTGGAAATCCGCCGTTGGCTAATATTGCCGCCGCCTTGCCCGTCGCTTTGTTGTATCCCGATTTTGAACTCGGGCTCGCGAATAACCGGCGGATTGTTGCGCCGCAGTCGGTGGACATATTCTGGATCTTTACGCTGGCTCGATTCGGTTGTATTCCGTTCAGCTTGCTTGGCGCCTATGTTTGCTATCGCTGGTCTTTCGAGCTTCATGGCGAAGTCGGCGGATTGCTGTCGCTTTCCCTGTGGTGTTTCTTTCCGAATATCCTGGGGCATGCACAGCTTATTACGGCTGACATAACGTCGGCGGCCATGAGTATTCTTGCGGCGTATATGCTGTGGTGTTGGTGGCGAGCGCCCGGCGCCGATAACGCGTTTTTCGCCGGCTTGGCGCTGGGGTTGGCGCTGCTGGCCAAAATGGTATGTGTGATTCTGATCGTGTTATGGCCGATGATTTGGTTGGCGGTTCGAGTGTTGCGGGAACACCCGCCCCGGCAAACATCGTTCTTCCGCGAAGCCCGCCAAATGGTTTTACTACTTGTTGTTGCGATCATCGTGCTCAACTGGGGATACGGGTTCGAACACACCCTGCGCCCTCTCAAAGAGTATCCCCGGCTGATGAAGGAGGTCGGCATCGACAAGTGGCCCGCAGCGTTGCGCGAGGCGCCGGTTCCACTTCCACAAAACTACGTTCGCGGCCTTTTGGACGTCGGCCAAGTTGTGGATCAGCCCCATCGCTCTTTTGTTGCGGGGAAATGGCATGATAGCGGAGTTTGGTACTACTATTTATACGGCTTGGCCGTGAAGACTCCCTTGGGTGTTATGGGGCTGTTTGGAATCGCGATTGCGGCGTCGTTGTTTAGTCGCGCGGCAAACTCCATGACCGACATGCTCTTTGCCGTCGCCCCCGCCATCGTGTTCCTGGATTTTGTGAGTTATTCCAGCGTCATGATTAGCCACCACTTTCGCTATGCCATGCCAGTTCTTCCGTTCTGTTTTGTGTTTGCCGGCGGGGCGGCAAAGAGCGGTTGGGGCGGGCAGTGCAAACGCGTTGCCGTAGCGGTGTGCTGGGTCGCGGCGGTGTGCGCGTCGTTGTGGAGCTATCCGCATAGCATGTCCTTCTTTAACGCGTTTGTAGGCGGTCCGGCGGGCGGTCGTTACCAAATAGTCGGCAGCAACCTAGACTGGGGGCAAGACCTGCATTTGCTAAAGCGATGGGTGGAGCAGAACCCCGAAGCGCGGCCGCTGTATATTGCTTATTTCGGTAGAATCGCCCCTGAAAATGTGGGCGTTGAGTATACTCTTCCGAAACCCTCCGAGAGTGGAGAATTTCCCCCGGGGTGGTATGCGATCAGCGTCAGTTTCGTCATGGGGCGAGAATTCCCCGCGCCAGATGGTCACGGAGGGGCGTCGTTCATCAGGCGTGACGATTGCACGTACTTCCAACAACTCACGCCCGTTGCCCGGGCTGGATATTCGATCGATATTTATCACGTGCCGCAGCAGGAGATTCCGGTGGCGAAAAGCAGGCAGTCGATGGATGGCGGGCCATGAACCAGAATCACCCCAAAGTCGCTGGGAGCGTAGCCGTGGTCATTCCCGCCTACAATGCCGCCGATACGATCACCGAAGTGCTCGGGCAATTGCCAATCGACACTTTTGAAACGCTGGTCGGGCCCGGCGAAAGCGCTCGATGAAACCCTTGGAGATTCATCCATTCCGCCGAAAAACACAGTATTACCGATGAACCAATAAATTCCATGAAGATCTAGGGAATTTCTTTGACAAGGTCCTGGAGTTTGATATGATTCGGATCGTCAAGTGTAAGAGATGGTGGGAGCAGGCTCTTCCTAAATGCATTTAGTACTGAGCTTTTGCATTTTCGCGTTTCAAGGTCAGTATGCTTGCTACCGGGTTTTGTCGCAGTTTACTTGGTGCATGTAGAACGTTGAAATAATTTCGGATCGCGTCTTGGGATTGTAATCTAGGAGTACGACGTTGTGCGAGTTTTGCAAACCTTTCCGGTGTTGCTTTTCGTCGTTGGGGGTTGTGTCGGCGCTAATGACAGCAGTCTATTCGTTAATTTGGACGAGTTAGAGCTTGGTGATGTCTGGGAAACTGCTGAATACGAGCATTCCTTTGGCGTTGTAAACACCTCGTCAGAACTTATACATGTCCGGAGTATTGTTAGCTCTTGTGGATGCACCAGCGTTGAACCGGAGGCGTTCAGTATTGAGCCCAATGCCATGCAGATCGTGCGAGTCAAACTCGATCTCCAATCCAAGAGATCTGAAAGAGACGTTCGAAGCGTGCTCGTCAACCTGTCGGCCATCACGGATGATTCCGCACCTGTGATTTGGGCAATACGCGGGACCGTACAAAGGCTGCTTGCTGACGCGCCGGCTAGAATTGACTTGCCAGCCGCCTCTGTCGGAAGGACTGCGGCAGCACAGTATTTTGATATCAAGACGCGTTTTCCGGTTGAAGAAATGTCAGTGAGTACGACTGGGGGCGCGCCATTGACTGTGGCCATCACCGCTGTCGATTCGCGTTTGTACCGGCTTACCGTGAAACAAGAAGCCTCTGGTCGCGTTGGTCGTTTTGAAGGTGCGATTAACCTGTCTGCCCGAGTTGGAGATTCGACAAGCGTCAAGAGTATTGTAATCACGGGAGCGATTGAAGGTCCGGTAGTACCCGTCCCCAGTATTCTTCACTTGGGGGCTGGGCGTGTCGGTGACGAATTGCTAGGTGAAATTGCGCTTGTTGGTTCGGTGCATATCGAGGGTGTCGAATTTGCAAACGTGCCAACATCAACGCTCGTCGAATGGGACCAAGACAAGCAAATGCTCATGGTTCGCCAGTCGGTGCATCGGCCCGGTTTTTGTCACGAGGAGATTCTGTGTGTCACTAGGAGTGGAACCGAAAAATGCGCAACTCAAACGCCAGTAACAATACAGTACTACGGAATCTCAGAATAGCAGCCATTGTCGTTGCAGTCGCGGGATTGGAAACACTATTATTACCACCGCTTGCGGCTGCACCCTCGCTTCAGGATGTGGTCGAGCGATGGAAGCAGCGTGAATCGACGTCACAGTCCTTGATGGTTGAAGGCGACGTCTCCCGTTTGCTGCTCAAGGGGAGCCTAACTTATTTTCAACTGAGTCCATCGCCCAGGACAATTCCGCACAAGGATGTAGTTATTAGGGGGCATGTGCGCTATGCGATTGATGGTATTAAGTCCGCATATGCAGAGAGGGGAGGGCAATGGTCCGCAGAACTGAATGCGAGCGTCAACATTGAGATGAGTTGCGGGTTCGATGGAACGTGCTCGCGCCTTTTTAACCCTGCGAGCGATGGGCAATGCGCTACTGGCGAGGTTTGGCTCAGCACGCTACCGCACGACTTGACCACATCGCACCTCAATACGATGGCAATCTCGCTGGTCTATCGGACGCTTTCATTCTTGAAAATGCAAAAAAACGATATAGGAAATGGCAAGTTCGTTGAAGCAAGGTTATTTCACGCTTCGGCAGGGATGCGAACGCTAGCGTTTCCGCGAGAGGGAAACTGGGTCACATTTGTGGTGGTAGACCCAGATCGCGAATTTATTCCTGTTCGTCTCGTTTTATCGTATCGCGGAAAAGTCATGCACGATGTGAGCATTTCTTTTAAACCAGATAGACCGTACGAGATCATGTCTTGGAAATGGAAGCAGTTTAAAGATAACGGAAGGCTCTCCGAGCAAGGCGGTGTCGAATGCACTCGATTCGAGATCAATACTCCACCACCAGAAGCGGTGTTTGCGCCCACGTTTCCAAAGGGTACTTGGGTGACAGAGCATTCTGACGGTGGAGGTGGCGTATATGTTATTCGATTTGATGGGTCCCGCCGCAATCTGACGGCCATCGAAGCGGATTTTCGTCGGTGTGCTGAGTTAATGTCTGGTAGAGCGCATTCGGTGTCTTGGCGACTGCTCTTGGTAGGCGCGGGAGTTTGCGCCCTGTTATTTGGTGCTTTTAGAGTCGCTACGCAGCGTGCTTAGGGACTATTTCTAGTTGTTGTACTAGGTAAGGAGTGAAGTAATGAGACTAAAAGTTTATGTTCTTGGATTGGGTTTATCCCTTGCTGTGACGGTCTTTGGCGTGGCGCAATTATTCGCTGCCTGCCCGTCCGGGTGTTCCACCGGCACAGAATTTTGCGCTAATAGTACGCAGTCACTTAAATACAGCGCAGCCATGGCAGATATAGCTTATGACCCAAGTTCAGACAGCAGCAAGACCCCTGGCGGCGCCACGGTCAGTGCGTTGTTTTCCTATTATGATAATACGTCTTGCACGTGTTCTGACACGTCCTGCCTTTACGCATGCCTCGGTAGCCATTCCGGTGGTAATGTAGCCTTTAGTTTTACTACGAATTTCTATAAGGAATGCGTTGGCAGTTAATGTCGTGAGTGTATCCGAACAGCCAATTGAAAGGGTGCCTGCTGACAACAGCAGGCACCCTTTCGCGTATCGCCGTATTGTTTATTCGTCTCGATGATAATTAGTCTTGTTTTTGGAAGATGCAGTCAGAATAGTACGGACAAAAATGAATTCGTCTCCACCGCCCGAGCACGCATATCTGCCAAGAGTGCGTGAGATTAAGGCTATTACCGGAGTGCGAGCGACGCTTGCATCAGGTTTTATCATATGACTCGCCAATATGAAGCAAGCTATGAATTGCCGATGAGGGGAATCGTGGTGCGCAGGAAAGCTTTCGTTCGATTGATTGCGTATTCCATGGTCTTTTTGCATCTAGCATTAGTCATTGCCGGCATTCATCTTCAGTCTCCAACTCGTGACGAACCGGTACATCTTAACGCTGGCATAGGAATACTGTTGACGGGAAGGACTGACTATAACCCGGGTAATACGCCGCTGGTGAACATTTGCGCTGCATTTCCTGTACGCTGTTTGTATCCCCAGACTGATCTACACCTCGTGAACGGTCATTGGGTAATTTCATCTGCACCAAATGATCTCCCGAAAATCTTCACTGTTGCCCGTCTCGGTTGCTTGATCTTTACGGCTCTTGGCGCGTGGGTTTGCTACCAATGGGGAGCGAGGTTACATGGCGACTGGGCAGGGCTTGTATCCCTTTCCCTTTGGTGCTTTTCGCCGAGCATCATTGCCGCCGCACAACTCATTACCGCAGACGCCGCTGCCGCCGCCACTGGAATCCTCGCCGCCTACGCATTTTGGAAGTGGTCGTCGCTCCCCAACTTTCGCTCCATGTGGCAAGCCGGTCTTTGCTGCGGTTGCGCTCTCCTGTCAAAGTTTGCCTTAGTCATCATTGTGCCGCTCATGTTTGTCACATGGTTGCTTTGCCTAAGTTTCGGTCGAGCTTATGGCTTGTGGCAAGCTATGACGCAGGCTCTGCAGTTTGTCATAATTGTTGTAATTGGCGTCCTGATCCTAAATTGCGGTTACGCCTTCGAGGGCTCCTTCCTTCCCATGCGCTCGTATGTCGCCTTCACTGAAGACGCGCTAGGCGTGTTGCCAAGCGGACCATGGGAAGAACTTCCTGTTCCGCTTCCTAAGAATTACATCAAAGGTATGCACGAGATCCAACAAGTTTTGAGAGGCCAGCACGGCTCTTACCTCGCAGGAGAGTGGCGCGAATCTGGTTGGTGGTACTATTACATCTATGGTTTGGCTGTCAAACTTCCGGTCGGTACTCTTGGGCTATTAGCGATCGCATTCGTCGTCACTTTGGTGCGTCGTAAGGCCGACTGGGCAGCCGAATTGTTCGTTGTTCTCCCTGCTGTCGGTTTCCTGGCATTCGTGAGTTATTTCTCGAACATGAGTCATCACTTTCGATACGCACTGCCCTTCCTCCCATTCTGTTTCGTGTTCGCCGGACGCACGACATGGTGCTTCACAGATTGCTCGCTTCGTATTCGCCAGATAGTCGTCGTTTGCCTAGTCTCTACTATCTGTGCGTCCCTGTGGAACTGGCCGCATAGTTTGTCTTTCTTCAATGTGTTAGCGGGAGGATCCCCTGGTGGGCGCTATCATATGATCGACAGCGGTCTCGATTGGGGGCAGGATCTAATGTATCTGGAACGATGGATTGATCAACACCCTGAGGCAAAACCACTCAACCTCGTATACTTTGGCAGTATCGATCCACGGTTGTTGGGCATCAAGTACTGCTTGCCCAAACCGAGTTGCAAGGATCTCCCGACGGGGTGGTATGCCATAAGCGTCAATTTCGTTATGGGGCGAGAATCCAGCGCGCCAGATGGTTTGGGTGGACTAGTTTCCGTCGGACGCAACGATTACACATGCTTCCAAGAGATTGAGCCCGTGGCGAGGATTGGCTATTCGATCGATATTTATCACGTGCCGCAGCAGAAGATTTCGGTGGAGAAAAGCAGGCAGTCGATGGATAACGCGCCATGAACCAGAATCACCCCAAAGTCGCTGGGAGCGTAGCCGTAGTCATTCCAGCCTACAATGCCGCCGATACGATCACCGAAGTGCTTGGGCAATTGCCGTCTTTTGTTTCGGTGATTGTTGTCGTCGATGACGGCAGTTCCGATGGAACAGAAGAGCGGGTTCGAGAGTGTGCAGCGGATGATACAAGAATCACCCTCCTCCGCCACCCTGCAAACCGTGGCTTGTCGGCGGCGATGGCGACGGGTTTCGCCCACGCTATTGAGACCGAAGCGGAGTACATTGTGAAAATGGATAGCGACGGGCAGATGCAGGCGGAAGATTTGCCTTCGCTGCTGGCGCCGCTGGTCGCGGGAAGAGCCGACTACGCCAAAGGCAATCGGTTTCGCGACTTCGAGGCCCTTTGCACGATGCCCGCCGTCCGATTGATTGGTAACGTGTTGCTCAGTTTTGCCTCGAAAGCCGCTACCGGATACTGGAACATTTTTGATCCAACGAACGGTTTCGTCGCCATTCGATCCGATGCGTTGCAGCAGATTCGGCTCGCGAAACTTGAAGGCTACTATATTTTCGAGACCGCGATGCTTGCCGAACTCTATTTGCTGGGGGCGGTGGTGGAAGATGTGCCAATGAAAGCCCGTTACGGAAACGAGACGTCGCATCTTTCCATCGCACGCGCGGGAGTTACCTACCCATCGCGGTTATTGCGAATGTTTGTGCGCAGAATCTTCCTGCGTTACTTCGTGATGGATTTTACCATGGTGTCGATCTTCTTACTTGTCGGCGCGCCCATGGTGCTGGTTGGCGCCATCCATGGAGCGGTTAGTTGGTGGCACTATGCGCATCTCGGCAGCGGCGCGCCAACCGGAACAGTCGTGCTCCCTGCACTACTCATCATTTTGGGAGTGCAGTTTTTTCTCTCGGCAATTAACGAAGACCTGCGCAGCGTTCCCCGAAGACCGATATTCACCAAGAGTGGATGGCAAAAATGACCGAGCCCGCCATCACGATCGCGGTTCCGTACTACGAGCGGCGGAAGTACCTGCGTCGCGCTGTCGATAGCGTCCTAGCCCAGACGATCGACAACTGGCGGCTCGTGATCTGCGACAACTGTAGCTCGCACGACTTCGCGGAAGAGTTGGCGGCTTCGCTTGAGGACGACCGCGTGACGTACTTTCGAGAATCCACGCGAGTGTCACGCGCGGAGTGCTTTAACCGTGGTCTAAAACTTGCCCAGGCAGATCTTGTGGTCTTGTTGCACGACGACGACGAACTGTTGCCGGGCTATTGTGAACTCATGCTAAATTCGGCGGAGCAATACCCAACGGCGGCGGCGTTTTACTGCCACGCACAGATCATCGGGGAGAACAGCAAACCCGTTTTCTCTCTGCGAGACAACCTGAAAGCGATTTTCACCGGAAGCCAAGTTGGAGCGACGCGACTGCTTGAGGGCGAGAAGGCAGCCACCGCACTGTTGCGTGCGAATTTCATCTACGGTCCGAGCGTGTGTTTTCGCAAGTCTCTGCTGGGTGGGCGTCGCTTCAACACAAAATGGGACCAAGTACTGGATATTGACATGCACGTACGG
Organism: Planctomycetota bacterium; assembly: GCA_024276655.1. Classification (GTDB taxonomy): domain Bacteria; phylum Planctomycetota; class Planctomycetia; order Pirellulales; family Pirellulaceae; genus SZUA-33. Next base: position 3,468 of record JAJRWU010000143.1, on the reverse strand, counting down.
TTGCTGATGGATGAAAAGACACTCCTTGGGCTTGCCCCTGTAGCGTATTGCTACCGCCGCCACGCCGGGCAGGGAACTGCGGAGAATTTACAGTCGATGAGGTATTTTGAGGAGGAAGTGGCGTTATTTGAAGAACTCGCCATCCTCGCCGATTCGCTCAATTGGCCAAAAGTCGCCAAGGCGGCTAGGCAAAAACGCGTTACGAAGCTGCAATTACTTTACCAGTGTATCGCCAACGGTTTTCAGTTTAGATGGCGCGCCTTCGGAAGAAACCTCGCGTTCCTTTGGCGGATACAATGAACGCAACAAATCGGAGAGACATTCAGTGTCAGTATTGCGGCGGTGATCGGTTTGCCCTTCTGTTCGATAACGTCACTGACAGGCTGCGACACGTGGAGGGTAAATGGAAATTCCACCAATGTGAGGAATGCGGCTCCGCCCAACTCGATCCATTGCCGTCGCGCGAACAAATCGCTCAGGCGTACCCGGAGGTATATACTCCCTCGCCAGCCGAAGACGGCGCCGGGGGCCTGCCGGCGTTGCTGAAAAGCATTGAGCATCGTATGTTCTTCAAGCCCATCTATCAGCGGCAAGTGCGTAAGATAATCGAGCGGGCGAATTTTAACGAATCCGGCTCACGCTCCGTCCTCGATATCGGGTGCGGAAAAGGCTTACGGTTAATTGAGTTTGCAAACCATGGCTGCGACGTACTCGGAGTGGACTTCCAAGAAAGTACCGTCGACTTTCTAAACAGCTTGGGAATCCGCGCCATTGTCGGCGATTTAGGCGCGCTTGCCGCGAAGCTGGAGCCAGAGCGATTTGACATTGTCACGGCGTGTTACTGCCTCGAACATGCGTACGATGTCGGTGAGGTATTACGGAGTTGCTACGAATTGCTGAAACCGGGAGGGTGGATGGTGGCGGCATGCCCGCTCGTTGATAGTTTGCAGGCGCGGATGTTTGGACGGCGGTGGAGCCAAGTCACTGAGGCGCCCAGGCATATCACGATACCAAGCAGGAAGGGGGTGGAAACGGCGCTGGCGCGCGCCGGATTCGCCCCCCAGCAGATGATTCCAGATTCCGCAAGGTGGTGTGCGGGCATGGCTGCACAGAGCCTGCTGCCGGGATCCGCGACGACATTTGCCTACTCAAGCAGCCGTGTCGCGCCGTGGATTGTGCGAATCGCTGCGGCAATGCTATCGATTGGCTGGGTTCCGTTGAGTGTGGCTGAAAACTATTTGGTCGGAAGACCTGGATGTGGTATATTCCTCAGTCAGAAAATGGCCGTGTAAGTCCGCAGAACATTCTTTCGCTTATAAGGCGACCGAAACAAAGGCTGGCGTGATGAAACGAAGAAGAACCGCCAATGCCGGTTACACGCTCGTTGAATTGCTATCTGTCATTGGAATCATAGGGATTCTGATCGCGATGATCCTGCCCGCCGTACAGATGGCGCGCGAGGCGGCTCGCAAGATTCAATGCCGCAACAACCTCAAGCAGCTTGGAATCGCCCTGCATTCGTATCACGATCTTTTCGGAAAGCTGCCCATTAACGTGGGGCCTTGGCCGCCAACGGGCCGCCGGAAAAGGGGCCAACTAAGCGGAAAGGGTTGGATCGTGAGCGTGCTGCCGCAAATGGAGCAACAGAGTGTCTACGACGCCATCGCCCCTTGCTTTAACGGAGATTTCGTATCGGGTGGCGGGTTGATGAGCCCGAACTGCCGGGACATGATGAAAACCCAACTTCCGATCTTACATTGCCCATCAGACTGGTCGGTGGGCGGGCTGTCGGACACACAGTTCGATTGGGAAGGTATTGAAGTAGCGTTGACAAGCTATAAAGGCGTTATCGGCGACACGCAAATTGGCGGAGCGGCAAGTATCCATACCGGTACAATGCCTGATTGTCACGCTCTAGGCTCCTGCAACGGATTGTTCTATCGCCAAACCTACCTCCAGCCGCAAAATTTCGCTAGAATTCTTGACGGATTAAGTAACACATTCATGGTCGGTGAGGACGTGCCCGAACACAACGATCATTCAGCCGCCTTCTTCGCGAACACCGACTACGCAAGCTGCGCCGCACCCTTGAATTACTTTCCAAAACCACCGACGCCGAGAGCCTGGCGCAACGTGATGTCGTTTCGCAGCCGCCATCCCGGCGGCGCTCATTTCTGCATGGCCGATGGTTCCGTTCAGTTTGTAAATAATACGATCGACCATGCGCTTTATCGCAGCCTGAGCACCAAGGGCGGCGGGGAAGTTGTGTCTCTGCCATAACCTGGAAATTCCTCAGCCCCCACGCTTTCATATGACGTCTTCAAACGCTGTTGCCGGCAAGCATGTGCTGCTGACCGGCGGAGGGGGTTTTCTTGGCCAGAACGTTCGAAGAGCTCTTGAACGTCAGGCGCCGCTTTCTATCTACGCACCACGAAGCGCCGCTTACGACCTGCGATTGCAGAAAGCAAGTGAGCGGCTCTTTGCCGAACACCCGGTCGATGTTGTTGTTCATCTGGCCGCCATCGTGGGCGGCATTGCAGCGAATCAGCGGAACCCCGGCCGCTTTTTCTACGACAACGCCATCATGGGTATTGAGCTCATGGAACAGGCTCGTCGAGCCGGCGTCAAAAAGTTTGTTTCCATCGGAACGATTTGCTCTTATCCAAAAAACACGCCCGTCCCGTTTCGCGAAACCGAACTGTGGAATGGCTATCCTGAAGAGACGAACGCGCCCTACGGACTGGCCAAGAAAATGCTCTTGGTTCAGGGGCAGGCATACCGGCGGCAGTATGCCTTCAACGCGATCCATTTGTTGCCCGTGAACTTGTATGGCCCCGGAGACAACTTCCACCCAGACACAAGTCACGTTATCCCGGCGCTGATTCGAAAGGCGGTCACTGCAAGGGAGCAAGGCCTAGACTACATGGAAGTTTGGGGGACCGGCAAAGCCTCTCGCGAGTTTCTGTTTGTGCGCGACGCAGCCGAAGGCATCGCTCTAGCTACGGCATATTACGATGGCGCGGAGCCCGTCAATATCGGCGCAAATCAGGAGATCACGCTAACCGATCTCGCCAAGAAAATCTGTGAGCTATGCCGATTTCGAGGGCAGTTGAAGTGGGACGCCAGCAAGCCGGACGGACAGCCCCGTCGATGTGTCGACACGACCCGAGCGAAGGATCGATTCGGCTTCGAAACGAAGACCTCTTTGCATGACGGCCTTAGAGAAACCGTTGCTTGGTACGAAGAAAATCGAGACCGTATCGAAGACGATATCGCATCCGCGACGCTCGTGAGGTCAAAAAATTGAAACCAAGCGTAAGTTTGGCGGGAAGTTGGCGTTAGGCGACCTTGATTGGCGAAATGTCGGCCGAGGTTTGCTTCCGGCTGGGCCGCGCAAGGCTGAGGTAGATTCAAAAGGCGTCGAATGTGGGGGCGGCGCGTACCGCGTGCGCAGTTGGTGCGGTGATG
>JAJRWU010000142.1 GCA_024276655.1 Planctomycetota bacterium | reverse complement strand
TATTGCATGACGTCGCCCTGGCGTGAAACACTCATATCGGCCCGAAAGTAGGGCAGGCTCCAAAAGGTTTTTGCCGTCCAAACGGCCAGGCTGTTGCCGGCTTCCAGAGAAAGAAAATAGACGCCCGGCCGGCCGTGGTGAACGACATAAATGCGCACGTTGGTTTCCAAAAACTGAAACGACAAACCGTTTGGCCACCAGCGAGGACGCACTCCCCGCATGGCGAACGGAACAATGCCCGCGTACGCCACGCCGTCGAACAGGTCGAGATCCAAGGAGGCGGGCGTCAGCCGCCGCAGCGTCTCGACCGAAACCGGCCAATGCATGAACAGCAACGAACGCCACTGGTGGTATCCGCGAGCGCGGGCGTTTGGCCGGAGGGTTGGTCCGATGCGATCAATCATTGCGGAACCCTTTTTTGAAAACGGAAAGTCTTTTACCATCTTCAAAACCGCCGTGCGACGCGAGACTTAACGGCGCGCCGCTGAAAATAATTTACCGAACTTAAAAGCCCGGCATTTTCAAAATGCCGGGCTTTTTGGCGACCCAGAAAAATACCTTTGGTAAATTCTCATCTGCCGCCCGCCTATGCGAAGAAAGGGAACGCAGAGGAAAATAACTTACCCGCACGCAGCGGGAGTCCGTGAGTGTTTTTGGGTTCCCGCCTATGTGGGAATGGCCGTTTGCTGATTCACTCGCTTGCGCTTCGTGCTTGCATTAGGTGAATTTCCATCTGCCGCTCGCCTTAAGGATCGCTCGAACAACGAGTGTCGCCGGCGCGGCTATTCGCCAACGGCGAGTTCCCGCAATTGCGCGAGAAAATCCAGACCATGGTCGGCGCTCGGCGCGGCGTCGGTGCGGGTCATGGGAGGCGCCATTTGGTCTTGGACGCGGGGCTGTTGGCGCAGTTCGTCGATCGCGCGGCGGCGAATCATCTGCATGCCGCCGAATTCACCCTGCTGGGCGGAAAGCTGCTCAATCGCCGCTCCCCACGCCATGAGCTGCCGCATCAAGGCGGGTCGGATGGGGCGCGGCTGTTGGTCGGCGCGGGCCATGACGAGTTGCTCATCGTGCCGCATCGCCCAGAGGCTGCGCAGGTCGCTTTCCCGAAACGGCGTGCGTTCGTCGTGTACAAATACGATATCGCCTTGTGCTTGCTCCAAACCGAGTTGGGTCGATCGGGCGATGCCTGTGCGCGTTCGATGGTGCAGCACGCGCACTTGAGGGAATTGGCGCATCAATTCGCAGGCCACGTCGCCGGTATGATCGGTCGAGCCATCGTCGACGATGAGAATTTCAAATCGGTCCGACATTTCGGGCAACAACTCGAGCAGATCGGCCACGCGGGAATGAAGCGATTGCTCCGCATTATGGACCGGCAAAATAATACTGAGGGTGCAATTCAAGGCAGATCCCTTTCTCACGTTGGGTCCGAACGGTTGGTTTCCGCCCGACCGTCATCTTGGGCCGAACCAACACATGATCGATCAGAATCGCAAGGGGCGCAACAGCGGCCCCCGCTTACGGTATACTCGCTGCATGAATCATCGGTCGGCGGACGCCGCAAGCCGCAAAACTTCGCTGAAGCGGCCTGTTACGCGTTTGGTGCGGTCGGCGCGGATCATTCGGGCGCCGATGTGGGGGCGGCGCGTGCATGATTTTTGTCGGTCGGTCGGGGTTATAATGGTTGCCCGGCCAGCTTTACCGATTGGGCGAAACACGGCGATTTTCAGGCCGATTGCGGTTTTATCCCGCGGAGTGTTCGAGGATAGAGGGCATGTCAAAAAAAATAACTTCGGGGCCTGACTTCGCAGCCGGCGGCGGCCTCTTGCCGGCTATCGCCCAAGACGCGGATTCGGGCGAAGTGCTGATGCTCGCCTATATGAATAGCGAGGCGTATGAGGAAACCATGCGCACCGGCCGCGCCGTGTATTGGAGCCGCAGCCGAAAACGCCTCTGGCGGAAAGGCGAACAGAGCGGACACGTGCAGCAGGTGGAGGGCGTGTTTCTCGACTGCGACGCTGACACAATTCTGCTTCGCGTTCGGCAGGCGGGCGTGGCTTGCCACGAGGGCTACAAATCGTGCTTTTTTCGCCGCGTCGACAAAAACGGCGTGCAGATTGTCGCCGAGCGTTTGGTCGACCCCGCCCAGGTTTATCCATCGGATGGGCAAACGTAGCAGAACACGGCGTGCGTTTTTTGCCAGCGCCCGGTTTGGCAGCATCGCGGTTGGCCGGAAAAGTTGGTATTCTGCCCTTCTCGCACCATTATTCTTTTACCGCACCCGAGCGGGAACCGATCACCTAGGAGTCGCGAACGAATGAGCGCTGAGCAAAAAATCAAGGAACTTGGCTTGGAATTGCCGCCCGCTCCGAAGCCGATGGGCGTCTATAAACCGGTGGTGATTATCGGCAACCTGGCGTATCTTTCAGGGCATGGCCCGCTGCTGGCGGACGGCACTTTGCTGAAAGGCCGCGTTGGCGATGATGTCGATCAGCAATTCGGCTACGACGCCGCCCGTCAAACCGGCTTGGCGCTGTTGGCCACGTTGCAGGCTCATTTGGGAAGCCTTGACCGCGTCGTGCGGCTGATCAAGGTGTTGGGCATGGTCAATAGCACGGCCGATTTTGAAAACCATCCGGCGGTGATTAACGGCTGCAGCGAGTTGTTTGCCGACGTTTTTGGCGCCGACCATGGCGTGGCGGCGCGCAGCGCCATCGGCATGGGTTCGCTGCCGGGAAAAATACCCGTTGAAATCGAAGCCATCTTCGAGATCAAGCCGTAGTCCTACGAATGGGAGTCCCACGCATTGGGCGGGAAGCGCCGGCGGAGAAGTGCGCTCAGCGGCGGGTGAGAATTTACGAACCGTTCGCGGATTTTGAACTGTCCTCTGTGGTGATTCTTCTTTTTCATTGGCTGCCTCTTGAGGAAGGTTGCGTGTTTTCTTTTGTCGGGTGCGAAGGACTTCAGTCCGTAACTCACGACTTCTTTTGCCGAACCTACCGGCTTCTAGCCGGTAGCCGTTGAGTTTGGCGAGGCAAACAGTAACGTATCTAAAACACGGTTCTTATCCTGGCGCCGCCACGCCAAGTTCCGCCGCGATTTCCGACATGGCGTCGATCACGAATTGAATATGTTCGTTCAATTCGACGCCCAAGTCTTCGGAGCCGCGTACGATGTCGTCTCGGTTGACGGCGGCTGCAAAACTCTTCTGTTTCATTTTTTTGCGCACGCTCTTGGCCCGCATGCCTTCAATTCCGGTGGGGCGAACTTGCGCCACCGCCACGATGAAACCGGCCAGTTCATCGCAGGCGTAAAGTGTTTTGTCGAGCGGCGAGATGCGCGGGCAGTCGTCGAGATAATCGGCGTGAGATTTTATGGCGTAGATCACCTCATCCGGATACCCTCGCTCGGCGAGAATTTTCGCCCCTTGGAGTGGATGGTCGGGAGGGTCGGGCCAGCGCTGGTAATCGAAATCGTGCAACAGGCCGACAATGCCCCATTTGTGCTCGTCTTCTTGAAGCTTTCGAGCGTACGCACGCATCGCGGCGTCGACCGCCAACATGTGGCGGCGCAAACTTTCGCTTGTGGTGTATTCACAAACGAGTTGGAAGGCGGATTGTCGGTCCATGGCGTGCTTTGTGTTGTTCCCCCGGATGGCGTTCAGAGTTTGCCGACGTTCAAAGTTCGAGATCGACCTTTTCCTTGGCGGCGGGCGCGTCTTTTTCCTTCACCTGCTGGAGTTCTCGCCAGGGCTTTTTCTTTTCGTAGCTGGCTAATTCCTCTTGAAGTTGTTCTTTCACGTCAGTGTCTTTACCAGCCTCCACGGCTTTGGTCGACCATTTCACTGCGGCTTCCCAATCGCCGGCTTCGGCGAAGCCGGCCGCCAGCGTGCTGAGAATATGGGCCTGTTTGTACTCGGTGAGTTCACACGCCTTTTTTGCCAGTTCGATGGAGCGTTTTGCGTCGCGGAGTTCATCCTGGGGAGATGTCGCCAAGACCCAGGCCAAGTTGTTCAAAATACCGCTATTTTCCGGCTGTAGTTCCAATGCCGCTTCAAAATCATGGATGGCCTTGGCGTGTTCGCCGATACTTAGTTCGGCATCCGCCCGGCCGCGCAGCGCCATCCAATTGCCGGCATCGGCGGCAATCACGCCGCTGTAAACATTCACCGCGGCGCGAGGGCGTTCATCGGCCACGAACAGCGCGCCGAGCCGCAGTTTCCAATCGATGCGTTGCGGGTTCGAGTTGACCAGTTTTTCGAAATCCTTGATCGACTTATCGAATTCGCCGGCCGCAGCCATCAGCGATGCACGAAGTTCGAGGCCGCGCACCAAACCGGGTTCAATCGTGAGCGCTTTTTCGACGTCCTTCAAGGCGGCCTTTTCGTCTTTTTGAACGATATGCAACTGGGCTCTCATCAAGAGAGCCGCGACATCGCCGGGATTTTTTTCCAGCGAGCGCGCCAGTTCGGTCAAGGCGGCGGGAATGTCGCCCTTGAGGACCAGAATTCTGGCGCGCAGATTGTGCGTCAGCGATGAAGCGCCGTCGCGTTGGGCGGCATCGCTTTTTTGCAGGGCTTTATCGAGTTGGTCCAATGCCTCGTCATACTTTTCCAGATTGGTCAACGATTCCGCCAAGGCATGATAGACGGCCAGATTGTCGTCGCCGGCTTCCAAGGCCTTGGTGAAATCCTTGGCGGCGGCCTCGAAATTCTTGGCCGCCAAATAGTGCAGCCCCCGGGCTCGCAAGGCTTCAAGATTCTTCGGGTTGAATTCCAAGGCCTGATTCAAATCGCCTAGTCGGGCCACCGCAGATTCCGCCATCGTGGCGCGCAACAAAAGGGCGTCGGAAACAAGCTCTTTATCGTTGGCGAGTAATTTGATCGCTTTGCTGGCGGAGGCGCGGGCTTTGTTTTTATCGCCACGCGGCAACGCTTGCAGGCGCGCATGAAGAAGATAGGCGGCGCCCATTTGGTTGTCGTAGGAGAAAAGTTTTTCAAGATCCGCGACGGCCAGTTTTCTCAAAACCGGCCAGCGGTTGTTGGGGACTCCACGTCGAAAAATAGAGGCGCTGATTCTTTCCGCGTGCTGGTACAAGTTGGAAGTTAAGAGTTGTTTGGCGAATTCCGCGTTCTCTTTATCCAGACCTTTTTTCAGGGCGCTCTGGCAAAGTTCGACAATCCGCTCCAAGTCGGCCAGTGTTTCCACGCTGACCGTCAACTCCGTGGCTTTGTCGAGGTCGGCTTGCCCGTCGTCTGCTGCTCGCGCCACCGCCCACGGCGCCAAACCACAAACCAACACCGCCGCGAGTATCGTGCGCGTCATTTTCCGACCTCCCCTAAAGACTCAAAGACAACTGGCTGTCTGGCCAGCACCCGTCCATTATGCCTAGTTTGCCGGGCTAACGCTATCCGAGATGGAATCAATTTTGGACACGCCCTCCGCGAGGGCAATTGATTAAAGGGGCGTCTCCGGCTACAATTGCAACCTACTGAACGCTTGCCGGTAATGTGCAATGATCACGTACGCCGGCCTTCCAAGGCGGTCGTATAACGTAAGCACACGACGGCCTGTTAAACGCACGTGGTTGAAACTGTCGCATTTTTCGTTTAACGGCAAGCCGGAGGCGGCTGTGTTTTGAGCCCACGCGTTCGGGCAGAACAGAAAACGCAGTCGCCTCCGGCTTGCCGTTAAACGAGCCATTGCCAGCCGCGTGAAGTTTAAACGCACTCGCTCTTTTTTATACCTCTCGCATTCCAATAGAAAACACCATGAAATGCTTCGTCGACAAAACCGTGTTTGTCTTATCGCTGTTGCTGCTGTTTCCGAGCGTTTCGATTGCGGCCGACGACTTCACGGCCCGTTTTCACGTTGAAGCCGAGCGCCCCTGGGCCGGCCCTGAATACTGGACCAACCCGATGGAGGATTGGCGAATCTCGCAAGGCCGTTTGGAAGTGCGCAACGGCGGCGCCAACCGAAATGTGCATCTGCTCACGCGGCAATTGGGCGATAAAAAAGCCGCCTTCTCGATGAGCGTCACGATTGGGCGGTTGGAGAATGGCGCCGCGCCGCGGTCGGTCGGTTTTCGCGTCGGCGTTCACAACAACTGGGGAGATTATCGCAGCGCCGTCTTCCATGGAGGCGGCCTCAATGCGGGTGTTTCCGCCGCCGGTCGGTTGTTTATCGGCAGGGCCGGTCCAAAACCAACCGGCCAACCGATCAATGCCGGCAGCGTGTTATTAACACTCACGGCCCATCCGGCGGGCGACAAATACGATCTGACATTAACCGCCGCCGACGCCCAAAGCGGCAAACTGCTGGGAACGATTTCAAAACAGGTCGCAGGTGAACAACTGATCGGCAATCTGGTGTTGGTCAATCATTTTCCCACGGCCGCTCGCGGGAAAAAGGGCAAGCCCGGCGCCCGGCATTGGTTTCGTGATTGGCGCCTCAGCGGCGAAAAAATTGAAGCACACCCCAACCAAACCTTCGGCCCCATCCTCTGGGCCATGCATACGCTCAGCCGGGGCGTGATGAAAATGACGGCGCAAATGCCGCCGCTGGGAAAAAGCGATTCAAAGGCTGTCCGACTGCAAGTCAAAAAAGACGGCGCCTGGAAAACGATCGGCGTGGATAATATCGACGCCCTTTCGCGCACTGCTACGTTTCGCATTGCCGATTGGGACGATTCCCACGATACGCCATACCGTTTGGTGTACGCGCTGACCAACGCCGACGGCGAACAACAACGCCATTATTGGAAAGGCGTCGTTCGCCGAGATCCTGTCGAACGAGACTTAATCGTGGCCGGATTCACCGGCAACACCGACACTGGCTTCCCCAACGCCGACATTGTTCGCAATGTCGGCCTGGCCAACCCCGATGTGCTGCTCTTCACCGGCGACCAAATTTACGAACAGGTTGGCGGCTACGGCATCGTGCGCACGCCGGATGATCGCTCGAAAATCACGCCGGAAATCGTCAACCGCGCGGCGATCAACTACTTGCGAAAGTGGTACATGTTCGGCTGGGCCTTCGGCGATTTGATGCGCGACCGCATCAGCCTCTGCCTGCCCGACGACCACGATGTTTACCAAGGCAACATCTGGGGCAATGGCGGCAACCCGATCAGCATGGCCCAGCACGAACGCGGCGGTTACGCCATGGCCGCCGAATGGGTGAACATGGTGCATCGCACGCAAACCAGCCATCATCCCGCCGCCTACGACCCCACGCCGATCAAGCAAAATATCTCGGTCTATTACGGCGACATGCTCTACGGCCGCGTGAGTTTCGCGATTCTGGCCGACCGGCAGTTTAAGTCGGGTCCGCGCGGCACGGTGGCCACTTGGCCGGGACGTCCCGACCATATCCAGGATCGTAATTTCGACACCAGCCTGCTCGACAAACCGGGGCTGAAACTGCTGGGAGCGCGTCAACTGAAATTCCTGCGTGAATGGGGCGCCGACTGGCGCGGGGCCGACATGAAAGTCGTTTGCTCGCAGACCATTCTTTGCAACTTGGCGAATTACCATGGCGGCGAGAAAATGTATCTGGTGGCCGATCTCGATTCCAACGGCTGGCCGCAAGCGGGCCGCAACCGGGCGCTCGATGAAATCCGCCGCAGTTTCGCCTTGATGTACGCCGGCGACCAACACCTGCCTTCGATCGTGCAACACGGCATTCTCAAACATGGCGACGCGGGTTATTCGTTTTGCGTGCCTTCGATTGCAGCGGGGTATCCTCGTTCTTGGCGGGCCGATGCCGAAGGCCGTCCGGTGAAGAACCGCCTGCGAGCAGACCTGCCCAACACCGGCGATTATATCGAGGGTTTGGGCAACCGCGTTTCGGTGTTCGCAATAGGCAACCCGGCGGAAAAGAATCGCCCCGGTCCGCTGAACACCTTGCACGATAAATCGTCGGGCTTCGGCATTGTGCGTTTCGATAAAAAGAAACGCAACTACACCATGGAGTGCTGGCGGTTGCAGGTCGATTTATCGCATCCGAAACCGGGCGACCAATTTCCCGGCTGGCCGAAAACGATCAACATGTTGGAAAACTACGGCCGCGCCGCCGTTGCACATTTGCCCACGCTGCACTGCGCCGGAAAGAAAAACCCGGTGGTGCAGGTGATTGATGAAGCGAACGGAAAAACGGTTTACACCTTGCGTATTATCGGCGATACGTTCCAACCCAAAGTCTTTCACGACGGCGCCTACACGATTCGCGTGGGCCAACCGGAAACGAACCGCTGGCAAGTGCTCACCAGCGTGCGGCCCGACAAAACAAAGACTCTCGAAATCGAGTACTAAGAAACGGCACGGAATTCGGTTGCCGCATTAAAAGCCCGGCAGTAACTATTCAGAGACGAGCTTCGATCGGTACTTGATGGAACCACGAATGAACACGAATAGACACGAATTCTTGTGGCGAGCTCTCCACGTAATGGCACGGCTGACGTTGCCTGTTTCCAGGAGAAAACCTGAGAGCCCGTTGAAATTCATTCGTGCGAATTTGTGTCCATTCGTGGTTCTCGCAAAAAAGCATCGTGCGATCATCGCTGAGTAGTTACGCCCGGCATTTTGAAAATGCCGGGCTTTTCCGCTGAGCAACCGGTAACTTATACTTCCGCGATTCCTCCAAGCCGTTGTATCCTCCCCGCTCCCACACCATGGAAAGCCACCCGTGAGCGACACCTCTCCCGCAGCAGACGCAGAAACGCCCGACGAATCGTTCGGCCCCGCACGGCCCGACCGCATCTCCGAAGATTGGATGGCCGTTGTCTTGGGCGGCCTGCTCTTATTGGTTTGCTTGGCGGCGGTGTTGTGGGCCAGTTCTGGCGAGAGCGTGAGCAATCCTTTCAAGCCTTATCTGGCGAAGCCGACTAAATGGGATGCAAACCCGCTGGACGCTTTCCTGATCTCGAAAAACGGCCCCACGTGGCCCGGCGTGCTGGGCGTTTTCGTAATCAGCACCCTCATTTTCGGCCTAGGCTCCAAGGCGATGGGGCGTTCGCTGACCAAGTTCATACCCGCCTACTGTTTTATCTTCGCCCTGGCCACGCTGGCGTTCGTGCTGACCGGGCAAGCGTTTGTAAAAGCACACAACCTCGAGTACGCACTTTGGGCGTTGGCGCTGGGTTTGGTGATCAGTAATACGATCGGGGCGCCGAAGTTCGCGCGGCCCGCCATGCAAACTGAGTTTTTTATCAAGACCGGTTTGGTGTTGCTGGGCGCCGAAGTGCTGCTCAGCAAACTGCTCGCCTTGGGCTTGCCGGGCGTGTGCGTGGCCTGGGTCGTGACGCCGATCGTGTTGATCAGCACGTACTGGTTCGGCCAACGCGTGTTGCGTATTGAATCGCGCTCGTTGAACATGGTGATTGCGGCCGATATGTCGGTCTGCGGCGTATCGGCGGCAATCGCCACGGCCGCCGCCTGCAAGGCGAAAAAGGAAGAGCTTTCACTCGCCGTGGGCATTTCGCTCTCGTTCACCGTCATCATGATGTTGGTGATGCCCAAAATCATTGCCGCCACCGGCATGAGCCCCGTTCTGGGCGGCGCCTGGATGGGCGGCACGATCGACGCCACCGGCGCTGTCGTGGCGGCGGGCGAATTGGTGGGAGAGGCGGCGGGTGAAGTTGCCGTCACGATAAAAATGATTCAAAACATTTTGATCGGCGTGGTGGCCTTTTTCGTGGCCGTGTATTGGGTGTCGTACGTGGAGCCATCGGCGGCGCATGAAAAACCGGGCGTGGGAGAAATCTGGCGGCGTTTTCCAAAGTTCGTAATCGGCTTCGTGGCGGCGTCGGTTTTGTTTTCCTTGATCTATTCCCAAATGCAGGGCGGGCCTGAAATTGCGAATGCCGTGATTAAAGGCTCGACCAAAACTTTTCGCGGCTGGTTCTTTTGCTTGGCGTTTGTCAGCATCGGTTTGCAGTCGAACTTCTTTGAGCTGGCGCGATTCCTCAAGGGAGGCAAGCCGCTGGTGTTGTATGTCGTGGGGCAGTCGTTGAACCTCTCATTGACGCTCTTCATGGCTTGGTTGATGTTTGAAAAGGTTTTCCCACATGCCGCAGACGTGCTCGCCAAATAGGCCCGAGCGATCAGAAAACGCGGCGCCGGAAAACGGCGGGCCGATAACAACCGGCGCTCTTCGCTTTCGCCAGTGGGCCGCGCTCTCCGCCGCGATTCTGCTGATGGCCGTTTGCTGGTTGGCGGTGTTTCCGATCATGAGCCGCTGGCCCGCGGTGCAAGAACGCAATCGTCGTCTCGACGCCAGAGGCGTCGAGCCCAGCGCCACGTTCTACACCGACGTGGCCGAAATCGAGACCATCGAACAACGCCTGCAAGACTTACAACGCCGCGAACCCAACCTACTCTGGGTTCCATAACCTTCTTGCGAACGGATTCAGCTCTTCTGCTCCGCGGCGTCTGGCTCCAACGCCGGCAACCAGTAGACCAAGCCTCGCAGCCGTTGGTCGTCGTGCGGTTTCGTAAAACAACTGACCACGATGATCGAAATGAAAGCCGCCACGAACGACCACCAAGCCACCCAGAGGAACAGAACCTCGTATCGGTTGAGCACCAAGGCCACGCCAATTCCGGCCACCATTCCCGCCACGCCGCCGGCGGGCGTGGCTCGCTTGGTCAGCATGCCCAACAGCAATAACGCCAGCAGCGCGCCTTGAAACAAGCTCATGAACGTTTGAAACGCCTGATAGACGGAATCGAAATTCTCGCGGACAAAGTAAGAGCCGACCGCTCCCAACACCATGAAGGCGATAATCAGGATTCGCCCCACCTTCAGGCATTCGCGATCGTCAGCGCGAGGCCGGATGAACTGCGTGTAGATGTCGCACACCCATAAGGTCGAGGCGGCGTTGACGTACGAATCGAGGTTCGACATCACCCCCGCCATGAACGCCCCCAACACGATTCCCAGCAAACCCCGGGGCAACAGTTGCACCACCATCGGCAGCACGCCGCCGCTCTGCCAGCTTTTGGCGGTGGGCGAACCAAGTTCTTCGTGAAACAGAGCCAGCCCCAACAGGCCGGGAATCACGAGCAGCAATGGAAACACAAGTTTGATCACCGCGCATAACACATAGGCAGCGCGGGCTTCGTTTTGGCTGCGGGCGCCAAAGGAGCGTTGCACAATGGCTTGGTTGCCCATCCAATAGGCCGGTCCTAAAACAAAACCCAGCCCCAGCAGCACGGCATGCCAGGGGTAGGGGGAATCGGCGTTCATGGGGTGGAGCAGGTTGAAATGATTGCTGGTGTCGACGCCCTCCAGTGAAATCGCGGCGATCCTCTCTTGTAAACCGCTCCAGCCTCCCACTTCCCAGAGCCCGACCAGACAAATCAGCCCGGCGCCAATCGAAAGCACGATGCACGAGATGAAGTCGGTATAGACAACCGCCTTCAAACCGCCAAACGCCGTATACGCGCCAACCAGTACGGCGGTCGTGAGCACGGACACCCAAAAGTTCCAGCCCAGCAAGTGTTCAAACATCGTGGCGGCGCTGACAAAAATCACGGCCAACGTGCCGACCATGAAAAGCCCCCAAATGAGCGCGAACATCGTGCGCACGCCTTGGTTGTAGCGGCGGCCTAGGTATTCGGGAATCGTATAGACCCCGGCCATCCACAGATACGGCATCACCACGAACGCCGCCACTAGCACCGGCAATATGCAGCCGATGAAATCGAAATTCGTCAGCACCAATCCGTAGCGATAACCTTCATCGGCCAGTCCGACCATATCTTTGGCGCCGATATCGGAAACCACCAGCGATGTTCCCACCGCCCACCAAGGCAGCGACCGCCCGCCCAGAAATAAATCGCGGCTCGTCTTCACGCCCCGGCTGAGCCAAGCGCCAACCAGAATGACGATCACCAAATAGGCCGCCACCATGCACATATCGATCGGGTGTAACTGAAGCTGCATCGGTGCTACTCTAGTAAAAAGGCGTCGTTTTTGGTGTCTGTACGTGCCAGCCTGCCCGATATTACTCCATCGGGCCACCCCTTATTGTCCTTGCGATGGGTCTAAAACCCTCGCCTTCAGCAACGTAGGGTCCGCTGTGCGGACCGTTTCGTCTCATTGGGCGACTTCGGCTAAACAATACATTGCAACACGGGGGGCATGGTTTACAACGCCGAAGTGTAACCCCGGTCCGCTACGTCGCTTATTCAATCGGTTCTCATGCCGTTCGAGTAGGCTAACGACTTTGTACTGCCAACGATCATGCGTTACATCATGGTCGACCTGTGCCGCGACAACAACACCTATCACGCAAAGCAGCAACGTAGCAACGTAGCAACGTAGCAACGTAGCAACGTAGCAACGTAGCAACGTAGCAACGTCGCAACGTCGCAACGTCGCTGTTATTGCGGCAAACGCAACTCACGTTCTCTGGAAGCGGCGGTCGAGTTCTTCGCGGGTGAAAACGAGCGACGTGGGGCGGCCGTGCGGGCAATGGTGGGAGTCTTGTACGTAACCGCGTTGTTCGATCAGGGCGTGTACTTCTTCCGGAGTGAGGCGGTCGCCGGCTTTAATCGCGGCCTTGCAGGAAATCATGTGTAGGAGTTCGTCGAGCAGGTCGCGGCGGTCGGGCTTTTTGCCGCCCTCCAAGAGTTGGTCGACCAACTGCCGGAGCAGTTCCGCAGGATTGATGTTGGCCAACATCGCGGGGTAGCTGGAAACCACCACGGTGTCGCCGCCGAACGGTTCGACCTCGATCCCCAATTCCGCGAGCAACTCGCGCGACTCCAAGGCGATGCTGGCTTCCTCGGGCGTCATGTGCACCGGCTCTGGCACCAGCAAACGTTGTGTTTCGACTTTCCCGTTCAATACTTGCTGGCGAATTTGCTCGTACAAGATGCGTTCGTGCAGCGCGTGTTGGTCGATCACGACCACGCCTTCCTCGTTCTCAACGACCAAATAGCGGTTCAACACCTGCATGGCCGCGCCTTCGGTGCGCGCCGCGGGCGGTGGTGGTTGGGCGTCCGGCGGGGCGTCGAAAGAATGTTCTGGAAGCGGCGGGCTTCCTTGCGCCCGGCCAGAAGGGGGCGCGCTCCAATTCCGATCGAGCCGCGTCACGACCAGCCCGGTGGTCGGCGCGGGCGAGAAGGAAGGCGTGGTTTCATCGAAACGGAGCTGCCGCGATTCTTCCGGCTGCTTCTCGGCGAGTTGGCCGCGCGCCCAATCGACCAATTCGCGACGATGTTCGGCGGTCGCTTGTTGGTCGTGCAGGCCCTCTGTTTCACTTGCCGGCGTTTCGCCTTCGACGCCGCCCACGCGGGGCGTTAAATCGGAGGCCAGAAATTTCTTGCGTAGCGCGCCGAGCAAACGGCTATACACGCGCCCGCTATCGCGAAAACGCACCTCCATTTTGGTCGGGTGGACGTTCACATCGATCGCTTCGGGCGGCATGGAAATATGAATGAACGCCACCGGGAACCGCCCATGCAACAGAAAGCCCCGGTAGGCTTCCCCCAGGGCATGATGCAGCGCGCGGTCGCGAATATGGCGGCCGTTCAAAAACAGGTATTGCATTCTGTTGTGGCTGCGGTGAATCGTGGGGTTGGCCGCCAAGCCGTACAGCGACACCCCGTCTTGCTCGTCGACGGCCGCAGCGGCCACCGGCAACAACGCGCTGGCTAGGTCGGCCCCGAAGAGCGTCGAGATGCGGTCCGCCCAGTTGCTCACCGGCGGCAAATCGTAGATGGTTCTACCGTTGTGCCGCAGCGTGAAATGGACGTTCAATTTCGCCAGCGCGATGCGCGTGAAGGCTTCGCTGCAGCGGGCCATTTCGGTTTGCGTGGTGCGCATGAATTTCCGTCGCACCGGCGTATTGAAAAACAGATTGCGCACCTCAATCGTCGTGCCTGTGGGCATCCCGCAGGGAGACAACACGCCGTGTTTCCCGCCGAGCACCTCTAATTCCATGCCCGCGTTTTCGCTCGCTTCACGGCTGCTCAGGCAGAGCTGGCTGATCTCGGCGATCGAAGCCAGCGCTTCGCCGCGGAAGCCCAGCGTGCCCACGCGGAAGAGGTCGTCGGCGTTCTCGATTTTACTGGTGGCGTGGCTGGAGAGCGCCAGCGTGAATTGATCCGGTGCGATGCCGCAACCGTTGTCGGCAATGCGAATCGACTCCGCCCCGCCTTGCGCCACCGCGACGTCGATGCGCGTGGCGCCGGCGTCAATGGAGTTTTCCATCAATTCCTTGACCACGCTGGCCGGTCGTTCGACCACCTCGCCGGCGGCAATTTTGTTGACCACGCTGGCCGTTAGTTGTTTGATTCGCGGCATCACATCCATTCTCGTTCAACGTCGGAACGCTCTAGGCTTTTTAGCCTTTCGAGGCAAAGCCAGATTCACTCGGCGGACGAATACTCCTTGAGTTTTCTGTACAGAGTACGCGCTCCAATTTTCAAAATCCGCGAGGCCTCCTCCCGGTTGCCATTGGTTCGTTTGAGTGTTTGTTCGATAGCCCAGCGTTCGATTTCGCTGAACGGCCGGCCGATCAAATCGGAGGGGCCGCCGGCGGTCGCTTCGACGGGAGCCGCGTCGGCCAGTTCGGGTGGTAGGTCGTCGATATCGAGCAGGCTGTCGATATCGAGCACGACCATCGTCTCGACGGCGTTTTTCAATTGACGCACACTGCCGGGCCAGTCGAAATCGAAGAGCTTCCGCCTGACCGCCGGCGAAAAACCCTTGACCGACTTTTTGTATCGTTTGGCCAGCATGCGGCGAAAATGATCGGCCAACGGGATGATGTCGTCTCGCCGTTCGGCCAGCGACGGCAAATGCACCGTGACCACCTTCAAGCGGTAATAAAGGTCTTCCCGAAAGGCGCCCGCCCGAATCGCCTCTTCGAGGTCGCGATTCGTGGCCGAAAGCACGCGCACATTGACTTTGATCGGTTTGTTATCGCCCACCCGGGTGATGGTGCGGTCTTCCAACACCCGCAGCAGTTTGATTTGCGTGGCCAACGGCATATCGCCAACTTCATCTAAAAACAGCGTGCCTCCGTTGGCGTATTCGAACTTACCCAGACGGTCGGCTATGGCGTCGGTGAAGGCCCCCTTCACGTGTCCAAACAACTCGCTCTCCACTAAATGCTCCGCCACCGCGCCGCAGTTGACCGGCACGAACGGCTTGCCCTTGCGTGGGCTGTTCTGATGGATGGCGTTGGCGATCAGATCCTTGCCCGAACCGGTGTCGCCGGTGATCAGCACGGTGGCGTTGGTGGCCGCGATTCTCTTCAGCCGATCGATCACGCCTTGCATTTGCGAACTGGCGTAAACGATGCCCTCGAAGCCGAAGCGTTCATCAAGACGCTGGTGTAATTCCAGGTTCCGCCGCTTCAACCGGACGGCGCCGGCGGCCTTCTCCGTGACTGCCCGCAAACGGGCGATATCGAGCGGTTTTTCCAGAAAGTTCGCCGCGCCGTGCTGCATGGCCTCCACGGCGCGGGGCACCGTGGCGTGACCGGTCACGACAATCACTTCTGCTTCGGGCAAGGCTTTGCGAGTGCGCGCCAGAATGCCCATGCCATCGATTTCGTTCATCACCAGATCGGTGATCACGATATCAAATTGATCGCTCTCGATGCGTTTGGCGCCTTCGGGGCCCGACGTCGCCATGACGCAGTCGTAGCCGACGCGCAGCAGGCTCTCGGCAACCACCTGAGCGTGTTGCTTTTCGTTGTC
>JAJRWU010000141.1 GCA_024276655.1 Planctomycetota bacterium | reverse complement strand
GGGTGATGATGTACACCTGTCGGGATTCTTTCATGTGTCTGGTGTTTCGAGGCATTTAAGTAAAGAGGTGTTGAAGGCATTTGATTATCTCCAAGACTCACCAATACGTATTCTTCAGCCATTCGACCCAGTAGCCGCCATGAAATCGGTGAAACAGTAGCGCGCTCAAACGCTCGGCTGTCCGCCGCTGCGGTACCGATTTTCCAGTTGTTCGTTCGGTGTTTTCGCCAACACTTCCATTTTCTCTTCGACGATCTTCTGAACTTTCGCTTCCAGTTCCCGATCGAGCTTTTCAATTTCCTGATTGATAAAATCAGCGAGGCCGGTAACGAACGCATCGTTTTCCCGCTGCACCTTGATCTGGATATCCTTCTTGGTTTCTACGTTTATGGCAAGCGTCTTCTGCCGCCCCTCTTCGCTTGCAATCGCATCTCTCTCCACGCTGCCGAATGCATCGCCAAATCCACCCGCCTCGGCGCTTTTGAAATCGGCTTTCTCGGCGAACATGCGGGCTTGCTCCGTGCCAACGGAACGCAGCTTGCCCGATTCTTCGATGGTGAGGTCTTCGTTGCGTTGGGCTTTGGCCATGATGGCTTTTAATTCATTCTGTTGTTCCGGCGTCAATTGGCCGAAGCGCGCTTTCGCACTCTGCAGGCTGTTTTTAAGTTGGTCGAGCCGCTGCTTCGACAGTTCAAGTTCCTTCTGGGCGCCTTGAACTCCCGCCTTTGCCGCCAAGACTTTTTCCGAGCGGACCTGCTTGGCGATGCCCAGCCTTTGTGTTTCGATCCCGATCAGTTCATTGCTCAACTTCAAGGCCGCATTCTTCGCCAACCCTCGCTCCGACTCCGTTTTGCCGAAGCGCGCCGAGACCCTCGCGCTGCCGCGCTGCTTCTCAACGAGAAACGCCTGATTGGTCAGAGCTTGATCTTTACCGGCCGGGTCGTCGCGGCTGGAAACGCGGTTGCGCAGCGATTCTCGGGCGATATCTTCTCGGGCGAATCGACCAGACGTTTGAATGCGGCCGACTTCCTCTCGCCGAACATTTCCCGCGCGCTCGCCGTCCAACTTGTCGAGGGCCGCCTTGACCTTCTCCGAACCCGATGACCAAATGCCCATCCATTCGGTAGTCTCGGCTTGCCATGTGCCGATTTTCATTGACCACGAATCGATGTTCTTGGCCGATCCCGTCAAACTTTCATGAACGATTTTCGCCGCCACGCCCACCGAGGCAATCGCGGCCACGGCCGCCACAATAGGCGCCGCCGCGCTGGCCGCGCCCGCGCCGCCCGCTGCGCCTGCCGCACCCGTCACTCCTGTCGCGCAGCCCGCCGCGGCGCTGGCGCCTCTGGCGGCGGCCAACGCTTTTTCCGCCGTGGCTGCCGCGGCAACGCTGGCTTGATAGGCTTTTACCGCACCGGCAATGCCGCGATAGGTATCGATCGAACCCTTGGCGACATCCATCACCGCCTGCACTTGATCCAACGCTTTGGTAATCTTCTGGACGTCTTCCTCACCCACGACTCCCAACGCCGCAAAACCTCGCCCTAGTTTGACAACGCCTTCACTCGCCTGGAGCAAACCATCGGTCACCGCCTTGTTCGCCGCCGCCTTCTGCGCCACCGCCTGGAGATGCTCCTGGACCGAATTTTTGATCGCATTGCGTTCTTGCGATTCTGTGGACGCCTCATTCAGCGGCGCCGTGCATTATGCAGTTGCGTTCTGGTTATTGCGACGCCATAATGCTCGGGTGAAGAACAACGTATTTTCAGGAATTAGAGCCATGAACCGTCGATTTCTTTTACTTGTTGCGGCCTTATGTGTCGTTGCTTCCGTCGCTCTCGCACAAGACGCGGCAGAGATCGCTCGGAAAGCTGCGATCACACGAAAGGTCAAGATCACACGGATGTATCTTGCCGCGAGGGCGAAGCTGGCTGATGAAATTGAGGCCCGTTGGCGCGATCGCTTTGAAAAAACAATGCGACTTCCAGGAGAAGACAAAAGCAAAGATGCGTCTGAAGCTCCAGCGTTGGATGCCCCGGCGAAGGAACACTTGGGGATATCCGATCCTGACACCCTTACTCCCCGGTTACAAAAGGAATTGACGAGGTTGGTAAAACTGTCTTCTAGTCGTGAGCTTGACCGTTCTGAAAAACGGGAAGTCAAGAAGCAAGCAACCAAAGTACGCGTATCGCTGGCGTATATCAAACGCAATCAGGAGGAATTCCAAAAAGCATTTCGTGGTCGAAGGCAAAAACTGGAAAAACTGATTAGGGAGATGAAAGAGTCTCCGCTAGTTGAGCACTTCATGCTCATGATTCCAAACGAAAGCGGTGTCGGCCAATTTGAGATTGGCCAACTTGGGCTGCTTCCCGCGCCCGGCACGGATCGCACGAATCTGACCGTGCGTGATGTCTACGATGACCAAACTGCCGTCGTTTATTTTTCGCGGAACAAAGAGTATCGAGTAAGTGGGGCGTCGTTTGTGCTGCGAGGAATACCCACAGATGGCTGGAAAAAGGGATCGAATGTTCGCGTTAAAGGATTCTTCTGTATCTACGCGAATGTCGGCAGTGCTCCAGAGTTTCCGGTCTTTTTTCTTGTGCTGTTTGATCCTGTTGCCGCTATGAAAGAGGTTGAAAAGTAACCCTCGAATCATAGCGGATGACTGAATCCTCGCTCGCGCGCCTCATTGCCGTTGTTGTTGTCGCCTTGCATCTTGTCGAGCGTTCCCTGCAAGTCCGCCTTTAGTAGGGTCGCCTGCTCTTTGAGGGCTTTATCCGTGGCTTCGGCTAGTTGTGTAAGAACTTCCTCGGTGTCAATTTTTACATCAACCTCAATCTTTTGGTTCACTTCGATTGATGCTTTGATTGCCTCTTGTTTCCGCCTTTCGTCTTCTAACCGACGTTGCTCCGCGCCACCGAAATTATCAAAATAGCCATACTCTTTGGCATCGGCTTGGTCAAGTTTAGCTGTTGCCTCGAAAGTATTAGACAAGCCGAAACGCTCGGCCTTGGTTCGGCCTTCGGCGTTAACGTACTCATTGTTAAGCAGCTTACGTTGGATTTCGATCGCATCTTCGCGGTCCTCTTTCGACGCCCTCGCAAACCGTTGCGCGCCAGAACGCAAGCTCTCCTTCAGTTGGTCGATGCGCTGCTGCGATATTTCAAGCTGCTGCTGCTCCCCGGCAATCGCCCGCTGTACGCCGGCGATTTTCTCGGCGCTGATTTGCTTGACGAGATTAAACTGCTGACTGATGATCCCGCGTTCTTTTTCAAGTGTCTTGATGATGTCCTGACGCGCTTCATTTTTAAGTCCATCGGTTTTCGCGCCTTGTTCCACGCCGCGAAATCCCGCGCGGTCCTGCTGGACTTGGCTCAAACGGGCGTCGCTCCGGTCGAGTTGCGCCTGTTTGGTGTCATTCACTTGCAACACGCCTTGCTCGGCGGAATCACGAATCGCGATGCGCTGCCGCGTGGCGCCTAGCTCCGACCGGCCAAGGCGGTCAATGCGGATATTTTTCTCTCTCTCCCGGGCCGCCTTTTTGGCTCGCTTCTCGGCGGCAATCTCCGAATCGGCGGCCGACATGCCGGTGGCGCGAAGCAACCGGTTCGCACTCCCGTTCGGTAACAGTCCCCCGAGGGGAACGACGGTCTTCAACGCTGTGTCGGCCAGTACTCCTCCAAAGCCGCCGCGCGTGTTTCTGTCGAGCGATGTCGACGTTCTCGCCAAAAAACCGCCAACCGCATTCGACGCCGAACCTGGACCAGTGGCCCCCGTAATGGACTCCGTCGCCAAAACAATCGCCGCCGCCAGCGCGGCAAGGCCGGCAATCACTGCGGCAATCGGGGCGGCGGCGGCGGCAGCGCTCGCAAGGCCCGTTGCGCCTGCCGCGCCGCCCGCCAATCCCGCCGCGCCGGAAACGCCGCCTATCACCTTGCCAACTCCGCCCGCCGCCGCCGTTGCCGCTCTTGCCTTCCCCAACGCTTTCTCCGCCGCGGCTGCGGCAGCCACGCTGGTGCGATACGCGGCAACAGCGCCCGCAACTCCGCGATAGACGCCAATCGCGCCCTTCGCGACTTCAATGGCGGCTTCCACCTGATTCGTCACTTCCAGGATCTTTTTGGCGTTTTCATCGCTGACGACTCCCAACGCCGCGAAACCTCGGCTTAGTTTGACGACGCTCTCGCTCGCCTGGACCAGACCATCGGTCACCGCCCTGTTAGCCGCCGCCTGTTTCGCCAACGCCTGTTCGTGCTCTCGCACGGACTTTTGGATCGCATCGCGACGCTCTTGCGCCTCCTTGGCGATGAGCGCCGTCTTTCTCTGCGACTCTTTTTCCGCCGCCTTGGCGGCTTCATTGGCGGCGCGTTTGTCGGCCGCGATTTTGAAATCGGCCACGCTCTTGTTGAGTTTGATGGCGGCGTCGGCGGAACGCTTTTGTTGCTTGGCCAGGTCGGCAAAACCCTTGGTGTAGGCGGCGGTCATTTTCCGCTGCTGCTCGGCCACGCGCTTGTTAATATCGGCAAACACGACCGTCACCGACTGATCGAGCTGCATCGAGACATTGACCGTAATATCAGTAGGATGGTTGCTCATTGTTTTATCTCCCCAACATTGCCGCGGCCAGTGCGTCGGCTTCCCGCCGCCGCCGCCACTCCTGATAGACCGAAGCCAAAATCGCGAAATGTCGGCGGACCAGGGAATCGGCTCGCTCGTATTCGGTCAAACATCCTCCGGCCATCGATTCGTTGGCCATGAACAGCATCAGCGTGGCGTAATTGGCGTCGGTCAATTCACAACTCCGCTCTTCTTCGGGGCCGCCCTTGGGGCATCCCTGTTTACGCTCGCACGGCGGCGGCACGACCCGCAGCCGATCTTGCGTTCCTTGGGCGAACTTCTTGCGGCGGCCGGTCTGGAAATTGTAATCGTACTTTTGGCAGTCCTTACAGCGGATGCTCGCCACCCCAGGATGGAACAACAACAGGGAGGCGCCCCGCCTTAGTTTTTTTCCGCACGCCTCTCCTTGCTTTCTCCCAGACTGGCGCCGGCTGCCAACGCTTCCAACTCCGCTTCGTAATCGTCGGCCGCGTTTTCCGGTTCTTGGCCCGGCTTGGCGTCGGAGGCGACATAGCCCGCCACGATATTGAACAGGTTCGGCGGCAGCATTTTCAAATGCGACACATCCAACGGAACGCAGGCGCCGCCCGGCTCCTGGGCGTCCCACTCTTGAACCTGCTTGACAAGCTGCAAGGCGATGTACCGGCTGCGCTCCCGCGCCGGCTTTTTCTCCAACAGTTCCAGCAGGGCGTCGCGCTGATCGACCAGCATCGGCCGAAATGAAAACGACAGCTCGCCGTGCAACCGCTCGGCGGCGGCGATGTAACCCTCTTGCGTGTAGCCATCTCGGATGAGATCCACCATGTTTTGCTCATGCTCCCGTGGGAAGAGGTAAGGTTGATTTCGTTTCGTAAGCGAGTGGGTTAATCAGATGGTTGCGATTGCAATTCCACCAATGTTTGCCGCAACTCCAGCACCATGTGTTTCAATTTCTGTTGTTCATAATGGCTTGCCACGAGGTAACGCCCCGCCGTCCAGAACGCCGGCGCCGCCGCGATTACGAGCGTCGCTATTCCACCCAAGAGCCACTTCCAA
The DNA here is from genome assembly GCA_024276655.1 of Planctomycetota bacterium. Lineage (GTDB taxonomy): Bacteria > Planctomycetota > Planctomycetia > Pirellulales > Pirellulaceae > SZUA-33. Next base: position 59,985 of record JAJRWU010000141.1, on the reverse strand, counting down.
TGCCGACGCACAAACTCCGCCGGCGTCGTGATGGGACGCAGTTCGATGGCCGCGTCGGCCGACATTCTGGCCGGTCCAAAGGTTTCGTTGGGCAAGGTTTGAATGACGGAGAGGTAGTGCATGGCCAAGCCTTGCTCGTTTCGCACGGGCCGCGCTGTCAGCACGATGGGAATGGAGCGCCCCGAAAGTTTGTGAATGAAACGTTTGTACATTTGAAAAAAGTCGGCGGGCAAGGCGCTGCGTTGGAGTTTTCCCAGCATTTCGACTTCCGGCGCTACGTCGTCAGGATGCGTCATGCTTTGGAACGTGCGCTCCAACAGTTCCGACTCCGTGTATCCCACGATCTGGGTGAGCGCGGCGTTGACCTTCAGCCAACGGCCATCGAGCGCCAGCAAGGCGCATCCATACGGCGCCTTGTCGAACAGGTATTCGACGTGCGTTTGGCGAAAGGCAGGGTCAATCAACAGCATCAGCGCCATGCGCCTCTTTTAACAGGTAAACCATATTGATTAAGTACCGCTCGATAAATAACGGTCGCATTTGTGTAGCCATCATCGCCAGACGGTGGGTGAGCGATGAACCATCCCATGCTCTGGCGAGCATGGCTACGACACTAATTGTCCGCTCAATGCTAAGGACGCAAACCGGCTCTTTTGTTTTGGGGAAGAAACTCACGGTCGTCGACCTCGGGGTCGTGTTGGGTCCAGGTTTCTCGAAACTGTGGCGCCCGAACTTGCTGCAAATGCTCCCGCTCCCACCATTGATATCGCCAACCTTTCGCCGTGCGCCGCAGCCGCGCGGCGGACAGCTTGACAATCCTCCAGGCACAGACCTGAAACCTCGCGGCCTACGGGCTCCATCGCCAAAAAATGATCTGATGAAAAACCAGCTTGCCATGTTCGTCGAAGCTGTGGTTTAGTTCGATCAGGTCGACGTCTGCGGCCCGTTCTTTTGGATCATCGGCCACAACTCCCGCCAGCAGCATCGCCCAGCACCCGCTGCGAATGAAGTCCGCCGCGATTGCAAGTAACGTCGCCATGCGGCGCCTTTCCGGTTCGGTCAGTTAGCGAAATCGTTACGCCGTAACATCGTTAACAACGACCAGCTCATCGGTGATTCCGCTTTTGTAGGCGGTCATTTCCAAACGCAGCGGAATTTCTTGGTTGCGGCCTCTTACGCCAAGCGGCAGCGCCGGCGCCTTCAAATTGGCGAACGTGAACGTCAACGATTTACCGCCGTTGGTGAACACCACGCTGCCCGTCACGCCGGCAATCGCCATGTCGTAGAGCGATGTTTCGGTGCTGCTAAAGGGCAGATCGCAGCTCACGGTAATGGTGCGGTCGCCTTCCGGCAGGGCGGTGCGTGTTTGCGAGTTGAAATAACGATTGGTGATCAACTGGTTGTCGATCACGATTTCAACGTTATCCATTTCGTACGACGTTCCTCCCAAGGTGAGGACCGCCTGATGATGCACGTACGGCTGCGCGGCCGACAGCGCCAGTCCTGAAGGAAAGGATCCCGCCGCCGCTTCGGCTTCCGTTTTTCCTTCGACTTCGAGCGACAGCTCCAAGTCGGCGCCGGCGGCGCTGCGAAATGAAGCCCGGGCCACCTTGCAACCGGCGTAAGTGTAGACCTTGGCCACTTTGTCGACGGTCAAAAAAAACTCCGGCAGCGTTTCCGCCAACGGGAAGGTGTCGAGCGATTCGGCGCCGCCCAAAATTCTTGGCAGGAGTTTGTCGATCTCGTCGGGCGTGGGCCGCATCAGAATGCTTCCGCCGACGGAGTAGGTTCCCTCGACGACGGTCTCCGCGATTCTCGACCGCGTTCCTCGAATGCCTTCGGTCTGCACGTGCGTGGCCGTTTTGCCGACATCGCAAGCTACAAATTCATACGCCTCATCCACCGGAGAAGCAGCGCCCAAACCCAGTTGCGCGGCGTGCCCCATTGAAGGACTACCCATAATGTTTATCCTCTCTCAGCTATGGTTTAAGAAAGTGGAACAGCTACGTCCCGGTTCAGAAGCCCGGCTTTTTCAAAAATCCGGGCTTCTCATCTGCCGCCGTCCTACACGCCGCGTTGCTCGCGCGTGGTGACTTTCACCACCAGCAGGCTGACATCGTATTGATTGCGAAACGCTTCGGCGTCGACCACCGCCCGCGGTTCGACGGCCACCGAATGCACCTCCGCCACAGCCGCCAACGGCTGGTAGCCCGGCTTGTCGCGAAACGCCTTGCGAATCGATTCCCGCCAGAGCAGCAAGCGGCCAAAGTCGCTGGTGAGGTCTTCATTCGAAATTTGACACATCGTGACCAGCACGCTGTAGGCGATATCGTCTCGGGTGTTGGTCACGCCCTCGATTTTCTCGGGCAACGGCGTGAGAAAAATCCCCGGCTTGAGTGCGTCGCGATTGAGCGGGATTTTCCGCACCTTGATATCGGCCGCCGAACCGATTCCGTCCAACAGAAGCCCCGCGATTACGGTTTGCACCGCATTCAGAATTTGCAGCAAGATTGCATCCGCCATGGTTGCTCGCCTTTCAGCCTATCAGGCGGTTGCTTGCCGACGACAGAGCGTCCGCCAGCGCGTGCCCAAGGTTGTGTTCGCGACGGACTTGATCGTCCACACGATGCCGCCGCTATCCGTGATAGTGTCGCCGTTCTTCGGCGTAGTTCCCGCCAACGTGCTGGCCCAAAGGTGCCACGCCATATCGTTCGGCTCCAAGCCGAGTGTTTTACCGACCAGGGCGAATTCATCGGCTTGCTGCACGCGCCGCAGCGCCTTGACGCCGGTTACCGCAGCGCCGGCGGGATTGCGCGGCGTGAGGGAAACATCTTCGACGCCGTCAATAAATTGCCAGTCGTTCGCCATCTGCGCTGCTAAAGTCATGTCCTCCCCCTTGCACTAGGAAGAGTCCTGAAATGAGTTACCGAATGTGGTTCAGAAAAGCCCGGCATTTTGAAAATGCCGGACTTTAATTCGGCATGTGAATTCAGGACTGTTCCTCAGGTAACGCCTCTCGACTTCAGTTCGATCGGTCCCGCCAAGGCGGCGATCAACGCGTTGAGCTGCGCGGCTTCGTCCAACAACGATGCGCGGTAGCGGTCGTGGTCGACCGACTGCCCATCGATGCTGTACGTTCGCGTGGGACTAAGAGTCGCCAGCTCCGCCAACACGGCCGAGCGCCGCGTTTGCAGGTTTTGTAAATCAGTCGCCATGCTTCACTCCTTATCCCACGGGCGCCGGAGCGCCGATATCGATCGAGGCGCAATCGCCGCCGCCGTTGCCGACGGTGTATTCGTGGTCGGTGTCGAGAATGCCGAAGTAATGGCGATACGCCTCGAGCGCCGCCGATTTATCGGGCGCCTTGACCGACATACGCGGGAAGAAGGGCAACGAGACCGTAAATTTGCATGTTCGTTTTCCAGCCATTGAAAGGGTTCCTATCGCGTAAGAGATAACTGCAATTCACAAGTTCTTCATGGAGAGCGTGGCTAGGCGGTTGACTTCACCATGCCGCGAGGCTCCACAACCGCCACGGCGCCGCGTTCGCTCACCTTGTAGCGCATCACGATGTCTTGCGTGAATTCCGCTTCGCTGTTGCTGGGCGCCTGCACCACCGTGATCGGCCAGTTTTCCATGTACGCAAACGCTTTCCTCGGCTGCCCAAAGAACCAGGTGGTGTCGCTGCCGGTGCGCTGCTTGACATAAGGACTCGACAACACACTGTAAGGCGGTAACGGATTTCCCGAAGTGGTGCGCACGGTATCGGCATTGGCCTGGTTGTCGACCTGTTCGACAAACTCCGCGCGCAAAATGCGGCGGGCCGTGTGTTTCAGCGCCGTGGGCACGATCAACGCATCGGCCTTGACGGCAATCGGCTCGCCGGTGTTGGGATCGGACATCGCATCGAACAACAGTTCCGCGCCCTCGACGTTCGTCCAATCGGTCAGGCCATTGGCGGCCTTGAGGTTCACATACGCGCCCGAAGCCAGGTAGGTGTTGGTCGTGGTGCCGTTGCGTTTGTACGTATTGGTAACGCCCAAGACGACATCCAACACGCGTTTTTCCTTCCGCACTCCCAGCCACCGCGCAACCTCCGCCGCTCGGCTGAGAATGGTTCCGGTTTGATCGAAGAAGATGGCCTCCTTCGTGATCGGCACGATCATGCCGGTTTTGGTTGTCTTGGGAGTTTCCACATACTCTTCGCTGAGCCCCGCCAGAGGATACGGCTGCGCTTCGGCAATCGATTCCGCCTCATCGCCCAACCGACCGATGCCCGCGATCTTTTCACCGTTGAACGGCGTGGGCGTGGAAGACACCAAGTGCGGCCAAAGGAAGGCCGGGTCTTCAAACGCCTCCAACACCTTGGAGTACACGATCTGCCCGGTAATATTGGAAAAGGCCGACATATCAACCGCGCCGCCGGCTTCCAACAAGTTGACGCCGCCGGGTTGCCGAGGATCCAACGTTCGGATCAGTTCGCCGCCATTGGGAACCAGCGATTCAAACAACTGCCGCAGCGAGAACTCCTCCGCTCGCAGATGGCGTTGTTCGATGCCTTCCAACAGATCGTCGCAGGTGCGCAGCGGATCGATCTCGTAAAAACGTTTCACCGAATCGTAGTTAATTGCACGTGGCATGGAGAAAATGCTCCTCGATATTAGCTGGGGTTGCGTGTGGAAAGGATGTGTTTCGCCACTCAAATGGCGACGACGATTTTTGCTGCGCGCGGTCGCAAGGAAAGAATCGCTACCGGACTTGGTAACAGGTCGCGTAGTCGGCGAGAATGGTCTCTTGCGCTGCCGCGCCGCCGTCTTTCACGCCCAGCACCATTTGCATTTCCGTGGCGCTGGTGAAGGTGATGTTGTGCTTGGCGACGAGAATGTCGTCGATGAAGAATTTCACTTCGCCGTCGCTGGAGGTGACCGGCTGGAATTCAATCCGCAGACGTTGCGCTGCGGCGCCGCCTGCCGTACTTGCCGTAACGGTGGTTACTTGCGCGGTCGCGACCGACGACTCGCAACGCCAAACGGTTTCGCCATCGGCCTTATAAAACACGGCGCCGGAATAGCTCGCCTTGGGGCCCGCGCCATCGTTTCCGAGCGCCGTCACACCGACGGCGTCCATCAGACCGACAATCACATTGGCCTGATTTGTCGCTGCTTCGGTGTAGTCGAGCAGTGCTTCACACACCAGCGGCTTGTCGTCGGCAAACAGAAAACTTTCTTTCGTGTTCGCCAAATAGGCGCCTTCATTGCCGGCGGTCGCCACGGCGGAAGAGATGGAAACCTTGCCGCCGGCCGCGTCTTGCACGGCGGCGGCGCCATCGATATCGGTGCTCAGCGTCCAGAGCGCGCCGGCGGTGAAAGAATAAAAGTCGTCGTGGAAGCCGTGAATTTGACGACCCAAAAGCAAGTGCTCCGGAGTGTTTAGCAGTTTGGTCATAGTGTTCCTCGTACCTGTAAAAGTGTCTGGTTGCCCGTAACAGTTCTGATTGATTGGAAAAGCGACGCGCCGAGTGTTGTTAGCGAATGGCGCGCGCGAAACTTCTTCCGTCGGTCGGCAGTTCGGCGGCGGATGAGGTGGTCGCGCGGAAGACGTCGGTGCTGCGAGGACGCATACGCAGCGAAGCCGCCAAACGATCGGCCTGTTCCACAACCGACTGGTTCGCCGCTTGGTTTTCCCTAGACAGAGCGTCTGCTGCTAGAGAACGCTGCCGATGGCCTTCCCCAGGCTGCCGAGACATTCGCCATCGCTCTAAAAACCGATCGAGTTGCTCTACCAGCGCCGCCGGAGAAACTCCTTCCACTGCGGCCATTTCTCTCAAGAAGGTTTGAACGACCGACACCAGCGATGCATTTTCGTCGGCCGGATTTGATATCGGCGCCGGTAGCAAAGCGTCTTCGTTGAGCAACCCGTCGGCCAGCAACCCTTGCACCAACGCCGACAATCGACTTTGCCGAGGCAGAGATTCAAGCAACTGGCGGCATGTCGTTCCTGCATTCTCCGGATACTGCTCAAACAGACTTCGAGAGGTGGCCGGGTCGCTGACAACATCGACACTCCGCACCCGAACGATTTCCTCCACGATCGTTTCGCCATTTTCACGGCGGACTTTTCCTTCGACATTATGCGAAAGCCCCAGTGTTTCGGGCATGCGCTCAGCCGCCTCAGCGGTCATTTCGGCCAGTGGGTGGCTGCGGAGAAAATGCAGGTCGGCGTAAAGGCCGTCGTCTCGCTCGACCACCGACTTGAGCACGCCGAAGCGGTCGGCCAACTTTCGGGCGCCGCTCCCGCCGTGTTGAGGATGGTCGATATTGACGCGCACGCCTTCGTACAGTCCGCGAGCCAGACGCAACGCTTCGCGACGATACCGGCGCCCGTTGGACGATTGCAAGCCGACCACTTTCACGCCGAGAATGACGCCGTTCTCTCGGTCGATGCGCACGTCTTTACTGTGTGTGACTTCTCGAAGCGTAATTGTTTCAGACATCGTAGCTCCTTAGTTCAGGTTTTCGGACGCCGCATCGGCGCACAACGCCGACGCGGTCATCTTTCATCGGGAAATACAAAACGGGGATGTCGCGGCGCGAGGGTTGACGGCAACAACTACCGCAGTTCGGCGTGCCGCTGTTCCTTGTCGTAATCGAGCGACTCCTGCGCCGCCCAAGTGCGCGCCGAAAGCACGCCGGCGTCGAACAGCATTTTTCGCCGCAGCGTTTCCTGATGGCGGTCGCGCACCGCCACCGACGGCGGTTCGATATTCACACGCAGCAGACGCCGTAATTCGCCGATGTGTTTGCTTTTGGGGTCTACGCCTTGAAACCGGCCGGCGCGCTGCGCGTTCGCCAGCACTTTCCAAATAATGCGTTGGAACCGCCGCACATAGAATGCCTGCTCCGCCTCCGCATTACGAGTGAAGGGCGCTCCGGCCTCCAGGATGCTGGCATGGTTGTTGTTGCTGGCATCGCCGCTGATCATGTATTCCGGCATGCACCAACGAACGCCGGCCATGCGCAAAGTTGCTTGCTCGATCGCAATAAAGTTAGGACCGTGCGACGCCCCCAGCGGACCCGGTTTGTACTGCTGCCCCTTGCCGACGTCAATAATCGTGCCGGGCTCGTACTTTTGAATGTAGCGGCGGCGCGCGCCGTTGAACGACGGTTCGTTGTAGGTTGCTTCGGCTTCGGTGGCGCGGAGCGTCGAAATTTGCGCCGGCGCGACGCCCGGCGCATGCTCGCGAATGAAAGCAATCGCGGCTTGCACCGCCGCACCGCGGCGCGTGTTTCGCAAAAGTTTCTCGGCGTCTTCCAGGTGTTGCCGCACGGCGTAAAAGTCGGACACGCCGCGTTTGATGTTGCGGTCGACGTTCAACTTGGCGTGCTCCACGCCGGCGGCCGGCAAATAATCCCAATCGGTTCCCGAAGCGTTCCATTTGACGAAATAACCGAGCCGCCGTTCAACATCCGACTCCGCAGTATGGATGCCTAACGTCCAGCTTGTGGGCTCCTCGATTTGCAGCCAGTCGTCGAGAGCGCGGCGGTTGTCGGGCTCCGTGATCTGCTCCGGTTCGATCAAGCGGGCATGGGTGCGGCCTGCTTCGTCGGCGTTCAGCGTGAGAAAATACTCGCCATCGCGGCGCGAGCGGAGGAACAGTTCTCGTTCTAAATCTCCCACCCAATCGTTGTCGTCGAGAAACTCGTCGATCACCTCTTGAGCCACGCTGGCGGCGCGTTGTGCTTGCAAATCCGACGTGCGCTGCGCCGCTTTGTAGGAGAACCCCGAACCGATCACGTAGTTCCCCAGGCAGCGCACCACGCCGATGGCGGCTGGACTCGTCTCGACCAATAATCGGCCGGCGGCGCGCATCATGGCTAGGTCGGATTCGTTCTGCAGGAAAGGACGATTGGCGCCGCCGGCGCGATCACCCCGCCGACTAACCACCGGCTCGCCGTAGCCGAAATCGGGGTCGTCGCGCAAATATTCGAGAGGATCGATCAAATCGCCCCAGGCTTCCAAAATGCTTTCCATGCGGGCGGCGGAGAGGTGAATGTCTGTCTCGGCGGGCTTATCGAGAGGACGTCCTGAAGTTGGCATCAGGTGTAAATCCTTTCCACGGAATAGTGGTGAGCGTTTGGTCCAAATTCGAAAACATGCCGCAGCAGCCGGACAGCCATTTCGAGTGCGTCGGGGCCATCGTCGTGTTTATCGAGCGGGAACGCGGCCAGTTGTTCCACGAGCAGTTTTGCTCCAGGCGAACCGGCTTGAAATCGGAATTCGCCTCTAGCCAAATAGGGCGTCAGCGTGGCGCGAATTCGCGTGACTTTGTTTTCATGGTTGCGAATGCCATGCAGCGGCAACATCATTCCCTCGGTCTTGGAGCGCTCGGCGAAAATACCGGCGAGAATCCCGTGGTATTGATTCACCTCCACACCGAAGGCGTCGGGCTGGAACCAGTGAGCCAGTCGCAAACCATCGGCGACGATCTGCACTGGGTCGCGTCGTTTGAGGTCGGCGTCGACCCACATCACGCCGTTGTCGTCGAGCGCCACCATTACGAAGGCGGAGTAGTCGCTGCGTTCGGTTCCGCCCTTGGAAGGATCGAGCGCCATCACGCGCCAGCGAATCCTGTTGTCGGGCGGCCAGTGGTCGAACCAAATGTCTTGGTGAAAATAGGCGCCGCTGAATTCCGCGCCTTGCGTCTCGACAAACCGGGCGAGGTATTCCTGAGCAAAGGCTCGCGCGCCCATTTCCCGGCGGGCCGCCGCAAACTCGTTCCCTGGAACGAGTGGGTTTTGGTTGGTGGGTAGTTGCCAGCGTTGCCATTCGTTTTCTTCTTGGGCTGCTTCAAAGAGTTTGTAGAACCAGTTGCGTCCGTTGGGCGTGCTGGTGAAGATCGTCCAACCTTGGGCGTCGGAAAGCGCCGGGCGGAGGGCGTCGCGCCAGACGCTCTCTCGCATGTAGGCCGCTTCATCGACGATCAGGCCGTCTAAACCTTCGCCGCGCAGTGCGGCGGGCGCGTCGGCCGATTTGACAACAATGCAGCCGCCGCCAGGAAGTTCGATCCGACGATCGCTCTCCCATTTCCCCGACCACCCGGCGTGACAGGCTTTTTTCAAATCTCTCCAAATTTTCGCGCCCACGCCATACGTGGGCGCCACCCACCAAATATTGGCGCCGTCGATCGCGCCCCGGCGTTCGCCGCGATACGCGCCATGCCCGCGAAGCGCGGCCATTAAACCCATGGCCGTCTTTCCCCAACGGCGTCCACAGGAGGCGATTTTATGTCGAGCCGACGACTTCAAGATCGGAATCTGATGCGGCAGCGGCTTGGGCAGACAAACCATGCGCGCTGTTTCCGTACCAGTCTTCATCTTCGAGCACTCTTACCTTGTCGCTGTGCGGCGCGGCCGACGCCGGCTGCGGTTCGTCCAATCCCCAGATGCGGCGAACAGCCGCCATTGCCGCCATGGCGTGAGAAAGATACCGAGGGTCGCCGGGCTGTTGGCGCGTGGTGCGTTCGGCTTTTGTTTTACTCTCAGGTCCTGAGCCGTCGGTGCTGACCTTGGTCGATTCTTGCGGCTGTTGGCTGGCCTCCCAGGCCCGCAACGACTCGCGACAAATCCAATTCAGAAGCTCGGTCTGGCGAATCAGGCCTCGTTGAGAATCGGCGGTGTAGTCTTTCAATATCGAGGCTTCGACACATTCCAGCCCCTCTTCCACCAGGCTGACCGACACACCGCGACTGCGAGCAATTTCGGCCGCCGATTTTCCCAACGCGGCGTCATGATGAAACGCCAACTGTTGTTCCGACGGCGCTGCGTGGTGTTTCTCGCGGGGCGGTTTCGCCTTGCCGTTTGCTGTAGACATGGTTTGTTCCAGGTTCAACACACACTGTTACCGCAATGTTCCGCATTCGGCGCCGCTGCGCCCTGATAAGCAAACGAGACCACGCTCCGACCCGCTGAGTTCTTCACTTTGATTTTTCCGAACCACTGTTCGCCACGATGGCCGCACTTCGCCACATGCGCCGTGCGCCAGCGTTTCGAGTTGCGGCAATAGCCGATGATGGCCGGATGGCTGGCGGTCAGATGCACGCCAAAACCCCGGGCGGCTTCGTAATCGGCGACGCGCTCCGTCAGACGAACGCCGATTCCCAAACCTTGGTAATCCGGCAAGGTGACGATCCGACTGATCCGCTTGCGCCCCTTCACGCCGTACATGCCCGCCGTGGCGCAAAAGGCGACCGGCTGGCCGCCGCGGCAAGCCACGAAGCAGGTTGCCGAGCGAGGCAAGCTGCTGCTCAGATAATGATGCCGGGCAAACATTCGCCACATTGTTTGTTTGCATCGGGAAACGCGAAGCCGGAGCTGCGGTCGCCGAAGCCGCCTCCAGTCGAGCCGTTGTTGGGCCATATCGAGAACCCAATCCGGCTCGAGCCAAGGAAGCACATCGTAATGGCAGGTCACGGCGACAAATTTTTTACAGACGTCTCTTTTCCGCACCGCCTTGGCCAAAGCCGCCGAGGCAATTTGCGCCACGGTTCGGTCCACCACGCTGGTGAATTCGTCAAACGCCAATAGCGGCGGGTTTTCCAACAAGGCTCGCGCCAAATCGCAACGAAATTGTTCGCCGCCGGAGAGCGTACGATACGGCCGCAGCCAGGCGGGAGGACTGCCAAAGCCGACGGCGGTGAGAATCTTGACGGCCTGCTTCACGGAACGACCGCCGATGTCGTCGACCACGGCGACGTCGTCGCGCCAAGTTCGTGATCGATAAACCGCCTCGCCGAACGCGGCGTGGGCGATGGTCGACTTCCCGCTTCCCGAAGGACCCACAATGGCGCCGATGCTCCAATCTTCCTTGGCGTCGGGCAGCTCGACGTCGAATACGGTTTCGGGAAGCGAGCCGGTTTCCAGGCCGAACATGCCGACAACCTGCTGCACGCGAAAACTCTCTTGCATGGGGCAACTCAGTTCGACGTGTATGGCTTGCGGCATTTCCTTCCTCCCTTCGGTCTATCTTGTTGCAGGCAGGGTCAAAGGGTGAGCACTCGGCAGGCGTACCCGGCGTTTGTCATCTGTTCGTAGACGGCTTGCTGGTCGGATTCATTTTGGCACTCAACGAGCACCTGATAGGAATCGTCCAGCGCGACTTCGGGGCGCGACGGCCGGCCGTCTTTTTTCGCCGCCGCGTTTGTCAGATCGGCCAACATCTTTTGAACGGCTTCGTCGTTGACGGTAAAACTTTGTTGGAGCTGTTCTAGTTTTTCTACATCGGTCTCGGCCATCGCCGCCAAGGGATCGAGCGTGGCCAAGAGCTGCGCCGCTTCCTCTTCGCTGACATCAAGCACCAGCGCCGGCGCCCACTGTTCATCTGCAACCGCCGCGCGAAGGTGCCCGTCGATCAACTGCAAGCGGCCGCCGTCGGTTTCACGAACCAACAGAGCGTTGGCGAAACCGATTTGCTCCAACACGCCCTTAAGCGCTTTGCGTTGCGATTCAGGATGAACCCGCCAATTCAGCGGATGCGGCTCCAATTCGGAAACGCGAACCCGCCGCAACTCCTTGATTCGATCACGAAAACGCATGGACCCCGCCTCATCGAAATGGTTGGTGAAACTCCCGGCAACGACATCGCACCATTTGAATCGTCACCGGACAATGATCAACCGTGAGCGAACGCGGGGTCTGCGCCGACGGCTGCTTCGCACCACCGCCCGCCTCCGCACAACGGCAACTCTTTGCCGTTGTTGAACGACAATCTGTTGCGGCTGGAGCGATGTCTGCAACGGAAGTACGTAGGAACGCACCGCCAGCGGCTCGACAACCAGCGGTTGAACAAACACTCGGCGGCCGCCCAACGCCGCCAGCGGCAGCGACAGCGGAGCGTTGAAGCTCAAAACTTGCCGACCGCAATTTTCGGCGCGTCCCCGGTTGGGCGCACCCACCATAAAAACAACCGCCGCCAAAAGTACGAAACGTTTCATTGTGTCTCTCCTACTAGGTTCAAAAGTTCTTGAATCAGATCTCCCATTTCCTCCGGCGACAATCGAGCGTCGGACGCCGGAGGCATCTCTCCAGCCAACATCATGCGTTGCGCGTTGATAATCTGTTCCGCAGGCAACGTTTGCTTTTCGTCGAAACGAATGCCGCCGCGCGGCTTGGGTCCGGTATGACAGCGCCCGCATTTGCGTTGCAGCAACGATGGCCGCTCTGCTTTCAATTCCGCCTTCGGCGTATTATTGGTCTGCAGCGCCAATCGTTTTCGATACTGCTTGAATTCCAGGAATTCCTGATAGCTGGGGTCGTCTCGTTGCTGTTTTTCCAGCACCGCTTCCAGCCGCACCGGTTGGCCGACAAAATAGAAAAACTGCTGCAATGGTTGCGCGACTTGCACGATCCGTCGACAACCACCGCCGTACGATGGCCGCGCGTTTTGCAATAACAAAACCATCGCCGCCGAGCCCATCACGAGGGCGAGCCATTTTGATTTACGCACGACAATTCCTTCCTATTGCTTTGATTTCCACAACTGCACAACGGCGGCGGCATCGTGAAATCGGCCCTCCCAAACCGATCTCGGAATGGGTCGGCCATGCGCCAAGGCCGAAAGCCGAGCGCCCAATTGAACATTGCGGGCCGATGCATACGCCAACGCCAAACGTAGTTCCAACGGCGGCAGCGACAATTCTCGCGCCGCTTGCTCAAGCGTTAGGTCCTGGTCGTATCGGTCGACGCATTTCCGAAAGCGGCGGGCGTTTTCCTCGGGCGCCCAACCGTTACACACTCGCATTGCATCGGCAAAGTCTTCACGATTGCGGCGAATCTCCTTGTCGATATCTGAAAAATGAAACCGCTCCAACGCCTGCTGGAGTTTTTGTTCGGCGTACAGGTCCACCCCCGAGGAAATCAGAGCTCGCAGTTGATTGGTTGTCGGCTCATTTATTCCCGTGGCGTGGCACTGCATGCACGAACCGGCATTGCGAATTTCGGCGAGTCCTCGGAATCGTGTATGATCCTCGACGATACTTACCGGCGCCCGCTCTTGCCGCTCGCCTTTCTGATTGGCGAGGAAGTAAACCTGAAGCGCGCCTCTGGCGCCTGTTTCCGACCATTTGGGAATGCCCACGATCCATTCCTCGGCTTCGTGTTGAAAACCACCGCCAAGGTTTTCCAAAGGATCGGTCCGATTTTCAATGACCGAGGAATCTCGCGTTCCCCAGGCGTATCCTCGATTCGCCGTGGGACGATTTTCAATCCAACGCGTTCGAGCCACCGAGACGCCGCTGGCCCCTTCGATCAAACCAAAACGAAATGTTTTGTCGTTGTCAACTTTCCAAAAACGCAGAAACTGATCTCGCGTTTTGGGAATATTGCGTCCGCCATACAGCAGCCGGTAGTAGCTGTCGCTGGAAAATGCGTCGGTCAGCTCCACAACCAGCCAATCGGCCCGGATCACCAGCGGGTAGGAATTCCCCGGTGCGTACGGGTAGCGTTTCAACACACGCCGCCAGTCGCGCCAATCCCACTGCAAACGGCGAAGGTCGATCCGCCACAAATTGCTGTTCTCCACACGTTGCGGCAACTGCCGCTCAAGTAGCACTTCGCGACTTGCCGAAGCCGCCACGAAAGCAACCACGCCCGCCAGCTCCGCCTGCATCTCTTCTGGAACACCGCTGGTCGACAAATAAAAAATGTAGCCCCACTCGGCAGTGGGAATCGACGCCCTGTCTTGCCGAGCACATTCGAGATCACCGGCGCTGGCCGCGATGGCCAGCATTGCCGCACAGAATGTCTGCATGATCGGACAACCGATTTACGGAACACGTGGACGAACAGAGTGACCAACACGTCTCGGCATGCGAACGTCAACCGGGCGTCACTTGCAGCGAATATCGCCGACCGCCGACTTCCAAAATCATCGTTTCGTCGGAGAAGTCGGGTTGTTCGCCCGGCGCCGGATTGCTCGGCGAATAACGTGGCCGCCCGTATCGTTTCACGGCCTCCACGATATCGCCCACTTGCGGACGGCGAATCTGAGGACTGTAGGCGGCGGCCATCAGGTTGCCTTCGTCGATGTGTGGAATCCCCAGGGCATGGCCGATTTCATGACAGGCCACGCGGACCAAGTCGATCTCATACCGCTGGGGGTTTTCATCGATCACCCACGTCTCGGCGGTGTCGTATTTCTGTTGGACGCGCTCAACCTGCCCGCACGGCAGTTCACTCCAGGCCAACGTTCCCCCGCCGCGGTCGATCCGACCGACGCCCATCACGATGTTGGCCGTACGCACATTGGCTACATACGAAGGCTCCACGCCACAAACCGACGACCAATACGCCCAAGCCTCGAAATACGCCTGCTTTTGGTCGAGCGCCGAAAGACGAGGCAGTTGGCCGTCGATTGTCCAGGTGATTTCTTTTTGCGGCCACTTGCAGGCGCCGTCCGACATTTCCAAATGGTCGGCCACGCCGCAAACGCGGCTATGAGGATCGAACAACGATCGCTCGGTTTGTGGACCGGCCCAATGATCGACCGCCAAACCATGACTTCGCTGGTAGCGGCCAACTGCTTCGGCAAGTTCGTTCTTGGCGGGCGACCCATGCAACAGATAGCCCCTGGCGCACAGTTGCTCCGCCAAGCTCTGCCGGTTCATCTCGTAGCGTTCGCTCATGGTTTCGTGTCGATTCGCATCTACAGGGAAATGAAGAGGTTACAGAATCGCGGGCCGGCGTTCGCTTATTTTTTGGCGAACGCGCGAATGAGTTGGATCAGTTGCAGTAGTTCCGGCAACTTGGAAAGTAGCGCTGTCCAACTAAGGTTGTTGCGTTTGAGCGCCAGGCGAAACTGCTCGCTCGGCGCCGCTTCAATCGCTAGGCTCCCCACCGGCTGCAACGATTTTCCCGCCAGCCATTCACGCAGCCAGGCGTCGCGATACACAACCTCCAGCAAGTCGAGCAGTTCGTCGTCAATTTTGGTATTCGATTGGTTGGCGATTTGCCGCCCAATTTTCAGGGCGAGTTCCAAGATCGTGGTGATATCCATGGGCTGTGTCCTTCTTGTGGGAGCGGTGATTGTCGGCGCAAGTGGTTTAGGATTCGATGTCGAACGAAACGGCGAAAGCCACTGGCAGCGGAAACTCATCGGCCGCCGCGTTTCGCACGTGTTGGAAAACATCCTGTCCGAACATATCGAGCAGGGCGTCGATATGGCAGGTAAACCAAGCGACATACAGCGGCTTGTCGTGGCGGCTGGCGTAGGCCCGGCCAAAGACGATGGTGTCTTGATCGTGGGCGTCTCGCCAGACGACGGTATCGCATAAGTTTTGCATGGCGGCTCTCCGTACTTCAGTGCCTGGCGACTGCCGTTGCTCGACTGAACACACGCATCATACAAACAATTCGATCTTTGTCAACACTTCGTAACGAACTTATTATGGATTACCTTTAATCAATACATGACGTGAACATGCACTCTTTACGATACTCGCATCAGAGACTAGACTTACATAAAGAAGGAGACACCCCGCATGGCCAAGAAAAAAAACCCGCGTAGCGAAAAAGCCGCCGCGCCCTCGAAACGCGTGGGGGAAAAAACTCCCCACGATGTGCGCCAGTACGCCGAGAGAATCAATACGCAACGGCTCAATCTGGAAGCGCTTGCCCAAGCGATGGAAGAGCAGGGGGCTTCGTCGGTGCGGCTTGATGGCGTGACGAAAATCACTCGCGGGCTCGATCTGGTCGACGAATTCTCGCTGCTGCTCGAAATGGCGATCAAACGCGCCGAGCTGGAAAAACGCAAGGCGGAAGCCGGGTAGCATCGAGCAGGAATGCAGTGTCCTGTTTACCGGTACGATGGCTTTGGAAGGCCATCGTACCGCAGCATTTTCCCGCTAGATGCTTAACGCAGCCTCATTTTTTCTCGCCCGACCGTTTCACGACATCAAACGTCAACTGCTCCATTTCGATCGCCAAGTCGACGCCGACCATGCTGGCGTTTGGGGGAGCAGTTACGGTGACCGGCGCGAAATTGAGAATGCCGTCAATCCCCGACGCTCCGAGTCGATCGGCCACCGACTGCGCGGCGGAGGCGGGCACGGCAATGATGGCGAGTTTGATCTGCTTTTCCTGAACAATTCTTTCGAGGTCGTCCAGATGGTGGATAGGCGCCTCTTCGATGGCGCCGCCGACTTTCGCCGGGTCGATGTCGAAGGCCGCAACAATTTTGAAGCCCTGGTTATCGAAACCCTTATAACCGACCAACGCACGCCCCAGGTTACCGGTGCCTATGATGGCCACCGGCCATTGCCGGTCGGTGCCGAAAATTTGCTTGATGGCGTGAATCAATTCATGGCAGCGGTAGCCGATGCCGGGATAACCAAATTGCCCGAAGTAGGCCAGATCCTTGCGAACCTGTGCGTCGGAGAAACCGAGAATTTTGCCCAGCCGGGTGGAGCTGATGGTTTCGTGTCCGTCGCGAACTAGGTGCTGCAACTCTCGCAAATACAAACTGAGCCTGCCAACAACCGCTTTCGGCGCATCGGCGGGATTCGGGTTCGATTTGCTCTTGGATTCAGCCATTGTTCGTCCGGCGCAAATACAGGATTTTTTTCTGTCGGGCGGGTTCTACGGCGAATGTCGAGGGGACGATCTTCAATTCACTCTAGACGCAGGACCGTCGGGCGGCAACCTATCGTACCAAACGTCTCGCCGATCAGCAGGAATTACGGTCTGGCGATGGCCAAGAAAGCGAGCAAGCGGTTGTTGTGCCTAAAAGCCCGGCATTTTCAAAACGCCGGGCTTTTTTTCCAAAATAGATTTCGGCCAACTTCCAAGAAAGAAAAAGGGCCCCGACCGGACGGCAACCGGTTCGAGGCCTGAATGAAACGCTGTGCGAAGTAAGAACTTTGCCGGAAGCAGAATTATTTGGTTAGGTATTTGGTGCTGTTGATCCAGACCTCGCCCTTGACTGCGTCGTATAGCCAGCCGGCGTCCGCCTCTTCGGCCACGGGAGGATTGGCGGCCGGCGCGACAACGGAATTCAGACCATTAATAGGATTTTCCGGAATGGTGCGAACGTAGGGGCCATACCGGTAGGCAGTCGATGTTCCCACTTCACCGGCGGCATTGGTTTTTTTTGTCAACTCGACCAAACCCGCAGTCGGGTATTTGCTGTCGTGTTGGGCTTTGTAAAGTTCGATCTGCGAGCGAAGCGTATGCAAATTGAAAATAGCTGTGTTTGCTTTCGCATCGGCTGTGGAATCGGCGAATTGGGGGATAATGGCCGCCGCCAATACCGCCATAATCACGACAACGATCAGAACTTCAACAAGGGTAAACCCTAATTTCCTGCGCGATTTCATTGTGAATTCTCTTCTAAAGTCGACATCCGATGGCCGTCCACACATTGGCGGCGGCGTCTATTTTTGAGTAGGACTTTCTTTGGCCGCGTCGGCTTTCCCTGTACACGCGACGGCTTGTTGTTTCTCGTATTCCCAGGCGAAAGTTGTGCCCACGGCGTGCAAGCAATTCTTCGCTACACGTACTTACGTTGCTAACGGCGCCGGGTCAAGAAATTGCACCCGGAGAAACTCACTCGTCCTGGGGGCGGGGCGGTTGCCCGAAGGGGATTACTCCGTGTGATGCGTAAGCGATGGCGTTTCCAGGGGCAATTTCCACGGCGCCGGCCAGATAACCCAGACAACCGGCACATTCGCCTCTAAATCAAAAGTTTTCGTATTTTCCTTATGCGACGTCTCTCCCCTGCATCCCCCTTAAAACCCAGTCGCTCCAGCGTGTTTTTACAGTACACCCGACTATTCCCCCCTAAACTTCTTATCTCAAGCCAGTATCCCATATTGACGATGTAGAACGGCATTCGGTGTGTGTGTGCACTGTCCCTTGGACTGTTCGGCCCACCGAAACCTAGGAGAAGATCGTCCTGCGTTCGTTACGCGGGAAAGGCCGAACAGATGGACCGCGCGGCCTCCAGGAGCGGAACGCAGCGTTTCGTCCCAGACCAGAAGCCCTTACCGACCGTGAGTTTGTCAGCGAAGGAGAAATGCACAATGAGAACGTTTTTGGGTGTGCCGATCCTCGCAGTCCTGTTGACTGCGATCTCGGCAGGCACAGCCTCCGCCGCCTACTGTGGAGCCGCAAGCTACCGAAGTTGCGGTAATTGCGAACCGGCAACGTATTGCGTCGCCAAACAGCAATGCCACACAGTAATGAAGACGTGCAAAGAGGTTGTGTACGAAAAGCAGCAGTACACTTGTTACAAGACCTGCTACGAAACTGTCTACGAAGACAAAACAATCGACTGTGTCAAGCATGTCGCGGAAACTCGTTACCGCGATTGCTCCTACACGGTCTGCAAGCCAGTGTATGAAACGCGTCATCGCACGTGCCATTACACAACTTGCAAGCCGGTTTGGGAAACCAAAACCAAGGAAATTTGCTACACCGTCTGCAAACCGGTTTGGGAAACCAAAACCAAGGAAATTTGCTACACGGTCTGCAAGCCGGTTTGGGAAACCAAAACCAAAGTGACGCACTACACCGTTTGCAAGCCAGTTTGGGAAACCAAAACCAAGGAAATCTGCTACACCGTTTGCAAGCCGGTTTGGGAAACCAAAACCAAGGAAATTTGCTACACCGTCTGCAAACCGGTTTGGGAAACCAAAACCAAGGAAATTTGCTACACCGTCTGCAAGCCGGTTTGGGAAACCAAAACCAAAGTGACGCACTACACCGTTTGCAAGCCGGTTTGGGAAACCAAAACCAAGGAAATCTGCTACACGGTCTGCAAGCCGGTTTGGGAAACCAAAACCAAGGAAATTTGCTACACGGTCTGCAAGCCGGTTTGGGAAACCAAAACCAAGGAAATCTGCTACACCGTCTGCAAGCCGGTTTGGGAAACCAAAACCAAGGAAATCTGCTACACCGTCTGCAAGCCGGTTTATGAAACTCGTGAACGCGAAGTGTGCCACGTGGTTTGCAAGCCGGTTCACTACACGAAGGAAGTGAAGCAGTGCGGCGGCCACTGGGAAACTCAAATTACGGAGTGCCCTGGTCGTATCATTAAGAAGAGCGTGCAAGAGCCAGGATGCTGGAAATGGGATCCTTGCCGATGCTGCTGCGTGTACGTTCCCGGCGCCTGCAAGGTCGTCGAAGTTCAGTGCCCGCCTCGCAAAATCTGCAAGAAAGTCTGGGTTCCGGAAATCAAGGTTCGCACGATCAACTGCGTTCGCTACGAGCGTGAAGTCGTGAAGAAGATGGTGCCGTACACGGTCTGCCGCATGGTTCCCGAGAAACGCACCAAGACCTGCACCTACAAAGTGTGCCGCATGGTCAAGGAGCAACGCTCCAAGACCTGCACCTACAAGGTGTGCCACATGGTGCCCGAGAAGCGTGTCAAGACTTGCACCTACAAAGTCTGCCACATGGTCAAGGAGCAACGCACCAAGACCTGCACCTACAAAGTGTGCCGCATGGTCAAGGAGCATCGCACCAAGACTTGCACCTACAAGGTGTGCCACATGGTGCCCGAGAAGCGTGTCAAGACTTGCACCTACAAGGTGTGCCACATGGTGCCCGAGAAGCGTGTCAAGACTTGCACCTACAAAGTCTGCCATATGGTCAAGGAGCAACGCACCAAGACTTGCACCTACAAGGTGTGCCACATGGTCAAGGAGCAACGCACCAAGACCTGCACCTACAAGGTGTGCCACATGGTTCCCGAGAAGCGTGTCAAGACTTGCACCTACAAAGTCTGCCACATGGTTCCCGAGAAACGCACCAAGACCTGCACCTACAAGGTGTGCCACATGGTCAAGGAGCACCACACGAAAGAAGTTCCCTACACGGTCTGCAGCTACGAAAAGCACATCGTGACCAAGAAAGTTCCTTACACGGTCTGCAAGCCGGTTCACTACACGAAAGTCGTGAAAGTGGCTCGCCGCGTGGCCACCAAGGTTCCCTACACGGTCACACGTTGCGTGCGAAAAGTGGTTTGCAAGCAAGTACCCGTGAAGGTTTGCTGCCCCACATCTTGCTGTGGCGGCTAAACTTCGTCGGCCTCAAAGGGCCTTTACCTCAGGCGGCCGAATACTGATTTTGGTATTGATTTGATTCGATGCAAGATCGCTACTTAAGCCGTACGACGTAAAAAAACTGGTCTGGGATATCGAATGGCGGTCTGATCACTCTTTGATCAGGCCGCCATTTTTCGTTCTTGCGTTACCAGCGGTTTTGTCTACAAACAAGAGAGCGTGTCCGTCGACTGGAGTTCCCCAGGGACATCCGCCAAACAAGGAATACCGAAGGGGATTTCCTTGTTCATGCGAATCGTCGCTCCATCAGGAATTGGAAGACGTCTCGGGGTTTGGGCACACGTTGCGTCTGTCGAAAGTTATACAAAGACGCCAATCACACGGGTACCGGAAATTAGTCGGCCCCGGCGTTTATAGGCGCCGTGTATTAGTACCGGGTCGCCGGGGCCAAACGCGTGCGGGAGGGGCGGCGGGATTGCAGTTGTGAGATTTCCGTTGTTTGCCCGCCAGGCGTTGTATGTTCCCATTGCAGCACGGTTTGCCGGGGATGGCCCGGTGGTTGAGGACGTGTCAGCGTGACCGAAAGCGGCGCCACTGCGGCCGTCGAACCGGGCGTGTAGGTCGTTGCGACCGTGTCCGTTAGCGCCGCTGTTTCATTTGGCTCCGCGGCCGGGGCGGCAGTCGTGGAAGACACCGTGTCGTGACCGCCTTTTTTTCGCGAAGCGTACCAGCCTTTCGAGGTGCTCTTGGCGGCCGATGCAATAGGCGCCATAACTTTTCCCGGCGCCGAATCATCTTCTCTTGAAGCGGAAGACGGGGAATGCTCCCTTCGCGCCGAAGCCAACTGCACTGGAGTCGTGCGAGTATTGCGGCCGCGAATCGAGGCAATCGCTTGTTGGTTGGTCGGGCGGCCCTGCCGGACCCATTCCAGCCACGTGACCTGCAACTCCGAAAGACTTTGAAAGTCGTAATGATGGTGCGTGGCGGCGGGCCAGTTGTCGGTCTTTAGGCCTTCGCCCACAAAGGCCACGAAGCGGCGCTTGCCGCCCTGTGCGATTAGGAATTGCGCCAACGCATATCCTTGCGAATACAAGGGCATGATATCGGCGGGGTATTCCGTCATGGCGAACATTCGATTGAAAGCGATGCCCCGCCCCGTGGTGAGAAATTCGGTGAGCAGATGTTCTTGTTTCTGTTTTTCGCTCACATGTTCGACCGTCGTGCAGGCGCCTTCATCGGCCCAGCGGGGCAACGGTTGGCCGAAGTGGGTGGCGAAAATCGTGTGCGTGATTTCGTGCGGCAACACGGAATCGAGCACGCGCTGGCGCGAGCCTTGAATCGTCATCCGCCAGCCGGAAGGTCCTCGTCCTCGAAAAATGAAGCTGGTGGCGCCTCCCGCGCCTAAACTAGCATTCACATTGGCGCGAATCGGGCAGGGGCGCCGCCAAGGCGCGAGTTCGTGTCCTAGCCACTCCAGGGCCAGATCCTTGCGGAAGCGTTCGGCGTGTTGGCCGATTTCACGCGCCAGTTCGACGGTCGGGGCGTCGACGATAAAATTCGGGGTCCTGTAATTGGCGCCGAGTGATAGCATCGCCAGGGCCGCGCAGCAGACGCGGAGAATTCGAGCTTCCATGCTCATTCGCTCCTAAACTTGGTGGGCATCCTTCGCACGACGATTCCTTCGCCGGCGCTACCGAAGTTTGCCTACGGGAGCAAACAGCGGGCCAAACAACCTCCCTGCCGCTGACCGAACGCTCAAACCTCTGTGTACTACACAGTTTGCGTCGAGCAACTTGTTTTTGCCGGCCCGGCTTGGCGGAAGTCATTTGTAAGATTTACCAACCTAATCTATAGGTGGTGCATTTACCTAGCCCGATTTTTCCCAGCCGTCAGGGTGTCTTCGGCGCCGCCGACCCTTTTGGCCACGTTTTCTTCTGCTTTTTGACCGAGCTGTTGGAGTGGGGTTGGAACGTACGCGTCTGCATGTTTTTTTCCACGACGAAACATGCTAAAGCATGAACTCCAACGGCGCGGTCGAACGCATCAGGCGTCGAATCGGATTACGCCGTCCCAGTTGGCCGGTGCGGCGCGGTTTCGCCGGGCGATTTGCACCAGGAGAAAATCCTTGGCGAAGTCGGCGGCGGGAACTTGGTGCAACCGTTCATATGCCAGATTCCAATCGCCCGCTAGGAAGGCTTGCAGCGCCTGCTCATAAGCGGCCAGATGTTCATCTCGCAGACTGGGAAGCTCCGCTTCGCTAGGCAGCAATTCGCTGACCTCCAAAGAGGTCGTCATGCCGGGCGGTTGGATGACCGCCAGCCGCCGCACGCGCACGCCGTCCAAGGAAACCCGCCGTATTTTTTCCGCAGTCGGTTCGTCGAGCAGAATCGGCGCCCGCAGCAGTTTTGTCAGCCCTTCCAAACGCGACGCCAAATTCACCACCGGTCCAAACACGGTCACTTTCACTTGGTCGGCGGCGCCCATTTTTCCGGCCACCGCCCGACCAGAAGCGATGCCGATGCCCATGCGAAAGGCGTGCAACGGGTGTTCGCTTTGCGCCGCGGCAGCCGCAAAATGCGAACGGATATCGAGCGCCGCCCGGCAGGCGCGTTCGATGCCGTCGGCTTGCTCGAACGGCCAACCCCAGAAGCCCATGGCGGCGTCGCCGTGAAAGTCGCCCACCACGCCGCCATGCTCGTGGATGGCGTGTGTCATGACGCCCAACGCCCGGCTGACGCGCTCCAACAGCCCCAATAAATCGTCGGCCGATTCTTCCGAGTGCCGGGAAAAACCTCGCAAGTCGCAGAACAGCGTCGTGATATCGGTTTCACGCGGCGCCAGCACCTGCTCGGGGTCTTGGTCTCGGAGCGCGTCGAGAACCAGTGGTGAGAAAAACTGACCCAACGACGCGTTGCGCCGCTCCAATCGCTGCAACGAACGCAACGCGCCAACGGTGGAAGCCACCAGTTGCACGAACTTGAATTCGTCGCGCAGGTTGTCGGCGTTCAGCGCCAGCGGCGTTTGGCCGTGGGCGTCGGAACCGTGCTCCTCGGCGCGGCCGGCAATATACACCAACCACTGCTGGTTGTTGTTTTGCGGCGCCAGCGTACAGATCGCCCAATCAACATCGGGGCGCTGGGTGAAACCGGTCTGACTTTCCGCCGTCGACTTTTCGGCCGCCGGGCTCCAAACATGCAACACGCATTCCCGCGATTCAAGAGCCCGCTCCAGCAGCTGGCGGCTGGGGTGGAAGTCATCGTGCGTCAGCGTACGACGATCCCAATGCAACACCTCGAACGGTTCGTCGGACGTTTGGGCGATGATCGCCGCCGCCGTGGCGCGAGGAATGCCTCGCAGCAACGCCGTGATCAGTTTCGCGCACAGGTCTTCGTCGTTCGACGCACTCTGGATGATTTCCGGCAGGCGGCTGAGGATATCGATTCTCTGCTCGGTGTCGCGAAAAGGCGCGTCGTGCAGAAACTCCGGACTGAGCGTTTCCTCGCAGCGGGGGGAAGGCGCCTCCAGCGTGATTTCCGCCTGTTGTTCGGTGACGGTGAAGGTTGCGCCGCCGATCACGAAATGCTCGCCGGGCCGTACGAGGAACCGATCGCTGGGGGCGCCGCGAAAAAAAATCGGGTTAGCGGCGGTGGGTAATCGCTCGACGCGCAGCCGCCGCCCATCCCAGATGGCGGCGGCGTGCCGCCGCGAGATGCGGTCGTCCCAGGGAGTGGCCCAGGGCCCGCCTTCGCGACCGATAACAAATGCCGCGTCTTCCTTGAGGACGCGCCGCCAACGATGGTGGGGATGCATTCCCTGGGCAACCAGATCAGGCATGACTGTTTCTGCTCTCTTCAGTCGTTTGGCGGCGTCTCAAGCGTTTCTTGTTTGTGCAACGAGGTGGTGGCGTGGGGCCCCAGGGCGGCTCGTTTCGTCGCCGAGCGCGAGCCGATAAACATCCGTTGCACAAAATACCACAACGCGACAACCACCGCCAAAAATACTAGCAACGCCGAAACGCCTTCGCGGATCAGCCTCTCGCTGAGTCGATGCACCGGCGCGATCGCGGCTTCGTAATCTTCCTGCACCAACACCACCAGCCCCGAATCAACGTGCTGGTGTTTCCCTGATTCATGTCGCCCGTCTGAATTTCGCCCGTCCGAGACCGCGTGATCATGCGATTGAAAAACCGGCGCCTGGGCCACGATCCAATCCTTGGCGTAGGCGGCGCCGGCTTCATCGTCACCTAGCGGGTCGCGATACAGCAGTGAATGGCGCGCGACAAGGTCGTCTAGGTCGACGCGGTATTTCGAGAAACGCGCGGGGAGTTTTTCCTGTTTCTTCAGCACTTCGTTGAACAGCGGGTGTTGCAAAATGACGCCGTGTTGGGCGCCGGGGCGGTTATCAACCAGGACGGCGAATTGTGTCGAGCCGCCTTCGAATTTCATGAAGTCGCCTAGCTCGACGGTCAAAGCCAGAATACCCACAAACTGCCCGTCTTTTATGATCGGCGTCGACACCGCGACTTTCCAGGCGTCGGTCGCGGTGCTGGGGAAAGCGGCTGAAAGGTGCGTCTGGCGAATGTGTTGGCGCGGCGCCTGCTGGCTGGCGTCGAGGCTAACATCTTGGCGGCCGCCGTGGAAATACGTACGGTAGGAAAAGTTGCGGCCGATCGGCGTGCGCGAAGGTTGCGTGTCGAAAGCGGCCGCCAAGTGCGTGCCCTGCGTATTGCAGACAAACCAACTCGCCGCGCGGGGCAAATCGGCCGAACGCATCAACGCTTCCACGCGCGCTTGCAATTCCAGGCGCTGCGGAAGGGCGGCGAACTCTTTTCGCACGTCGTCCTGGAGGTTGTTGTTGTGAGGATCGTCCAGCAATTGAAACTCCGGCGTTCGCCCGGCGGCTTCCTCCACTTCCGCCACAAGGGCGCGAAAACCAGGAGCGGCGGCCACTTGCTACACGGCGACGAAGTACCGTTCAATTTCATGCGAGACGAGCCCCGCGGCGAACTGCGCCGCCCAGTCGTTCGACTCCTGTGCTTGCTTGGTCAGACCCCTATCGGTCTGGCGGATGGCCTCCTGGAAACCGCGCCAACCGAAAAAAGCCATCACCAAAAACAACAACAACGGCGCCACAAAAAGGGACACCATTAGCGGACGACTCGACCGCGCTTCGGCCCGCTCCGCCAAGGCTTCAAGCACCTGTTGCGGACCGGCGAATCGTTCGTTGGGGTTCACAGCCAAGCAGCGTTCGATGATCTCGGCGAGGGGGCGGTCCAGGCCCCGGCATCGCCGGCGGAGGTCGAGCGGAGGTTGGGTGTTGATGACCTGCCGGTATTTTTCCAGACGTTGGGAGAGCGCGCCGGAGGAGGCGATTTCGGCAATCGAATCGGAATCCCGATACGGAGGTTCGCCGGTGAGCATGGCGTGCATCACAGCGCCGAGCGCGTAGACATCCCAGCGGGCGTCGGGCAGGGCTTGCAAATCAGCCTGCTCGGGCGCCATGTAAAACAGCGTGCCCAAGGCGGGCTTTTGTTCGTTCGACATTCGGGCCTGGCCAAAATCAGCCAAACGAGGTTGGTGGTCTTGGTCTAATAAAATGTTGCCGGGTTTGAGGTCGCAGTGCAGCACGGCCTTGCCGTGTGCGCGGGTGAGGCCGATCGCGACTTCTCGAAATATGTCGGCCGCTTCGGCCACCGGCAGCGAACCTTGCCGCGTGATGAGTTCGTCGAGCGAACCGTGTTCGAGGTATTCCATCACATAATACGGAGGGGTGGCGTCCCAACCGACGTCGAGCAATTGCACCACATATCGATCCGCCGAAAGAAACACCAGTTTTTCGACTTCCCGAGAAATGTTCGACCAATTCACGCTTTGCTCGTGTGCGTAGAACTTGATCGCGACTCGGCGGCCGGTCTTTTTTTCAAAGCCCAGCCACACTTCGCCAAAAGCGCCCGCGCCGAGTTGTTGTTGCACGCTATAGCCGGGGGCTTCGGTAGGCGGCGCCGAATGACGCGCGCTCATCTGCTGGGCGCGGCGGAGTTCTTCCTCAGATTGTGCTTGCGTGTGGTCGGATGACATGGGCGATCATAAGATGACGGTGAATCCTACCGCCGCCAAAGGTAGGGAGAACAAACTGGCGGCGTCGATCGCACAACGCCCTCGGCGGGAACGCCCCTCTGGCGCGCTGCATCGCGATACGGGTTATAGTATCAGAGCGGCCGACGAATTCAATCTTTGCAATCTGTTGGTGGGTAACCAGCAACCCGCCAAGGAAATAGAAGCGGTTTGCTCAGAAAATGATCAATAGTTATTTGTCATTTGTCATTCGATCACTCCCTCCGATGGCAAATGACAATTCACAAATAACTATTGACAAATGAAAGCTTCAAGCCTTTTCAACAAACTGGCGGGATGCCGGTCACGCCCATCCGCCGCTCGCCTAACAACGCAATACCCATCCTTCTAGAAAATGACCACCCATGATATTCCTCTGGAAAACAATGCGACACACACTCTTCCTGCTCATTGCGGTCGCGCTGACCTTGGCCGCGCCGTTTGCCACAACACCGTCGTTCGCCCAAGAGAAAACGCCCGCGCCGCCTCTCGATGGCCGCGATGGCCGCACGCTGGAACTGCCGCTCTTCCGCCCGATCCCCCAACTGCGAACGAAATCGAACGCGCCTGGACGGGCGAAATTTCCGGTGGTCGATGTCCACACCCATTTTCGGCATCGGCTGCATCACTCGAACAAGGAGCTAACGCGCTTTCTCGACGTGATGGATCGGCACAATATCGCCATTTGCGTGAGTCTCGACGGACAGTTGGGCGACAACCTCGAAGAGCATAAAAAATACCTCTGGACGAAACACTCCCACCGGTTCGTTATTTACGCGAACCTCGATTGGCGCGGCGCCGGCGACCCAAAAGACCCCGCCACCTGGGATTGCCAACGGCCCGATTTCGCCAGACGCATGGTCAAAGCCCTGCGCGAAGCCAAGCGGGCGGGCGTCAGCGGACTAAAACTTTTCAAGCAGTTTGGGCTGGGTTATCGAAATAGCGATGGCTCGCTGCTCAAAATCGACGGCCCGCGGTGGGACCCGATCTGGCAAGTTTGCGGCGAACTGGGCCTGCCCGTGATCATTCACACCGCCGACCCCGTGGCTTTTTTTCTTCCCATCGATGAAACCAACGAACGCTGGGAGGAGTTGCATCGGCATCCTGAATGGAGTTTTTTCGGCCCGCAATGGCCGCAGAGAGAAGCGTTGCTGGCGGCCAGAAATCGGGTGATTGCGAGGCATCCTGAAACGGTGTTCATCGGCGCTCACATGGCTAACAATCCTGAAGATTTGCAAGTCGTGGGGAAATGGCTGGAGCAATATCCTAACTTGTATGTGGAATTCGCTTCGCGCATCGGCGAACTGGGCCGGCAGCCATTTACGGCGAGAAAGTTTCTGATCAAATATGCCGACCGCGTGTTGTTCGGCACCGACGGCCCCTGGCCGGAAACGCGCGTCGGATTGTATTGGCGTTTTCTGGAAACCTTCGATGAAAACTTCCCCTACTCGGAAAAGCCGTTCCCGCCGCAAGGGTTTTGGAACATTTACGGCGTCGGCCTTCCCGACGACGTGCTCAAAAAAATCTACTTCCAAAACGCCATGGAAATTATTCCCGGCGTGCGCAAAAAACTGGCCGCGCAAGGTTTGCTGGATAACCAATAAGAATCGCTCGCCTAAAAGCTTCATCCCGCAGCGTGTCGCACAAGAATGGATCGGCCAATTCACATGCTGAAATTCGCCGCAACCCACATCGCGGCAAAATTTTGACATACCATCGACATCTGCTACTCTCAATTCATTCGATTGAGAGAAACAGTATTTATCCCCCTCAGGCGTAGAATCATGACTGCCAACGAATGCGAAGCGTGCGGCTCGCCATGTCACGCGCAAGCGTACTGCTGTAAACCGTGTAAGAAACTGCTTGACCGTATTGACACACGACCCAATGCAAATACTAACAAGGCTGCCCGACGTGCCGCACTTAAGGATGCGTGGGATGGCTCTTGCTTCCGATGTCACTACACTGGATGGCCGCTCAACACTACGATACATGGAGGCCCATTGTACTTTACGTGGGAACACCTAACCCCCAACGATGAAGACGACATTGCCGCATGCGCTGCTGTTATCAATGACATGAAAACCGATCTTAATGATACTGAATTCAAAACAATGA
Source organism: Planctomycetota bacterium (assembly GCA_024276655.1). Lineage (GTDB taxonomy): Bacteria > Planctomycetota > Planctomycetia > Pirellulales > Pirellulaceae > SZUA-33. The sequence goes on along the minus strand of JAJRWU010000141.1, from coordinate 31,701 downwards.
TCTGCACCTTGGCGGATCGCTTTCGTGGATCTGATACGCCTATTCCGATTCCCGACCTCGAACACTTCGCTCGGCGGCGGGGTGGCGCTCTCGGGGGTGTTTCTGGTGTGCCACTGGCTCTGCCAGTGCCTTTGGCTGCACGGGTTCCATGACTTCCTAGTCACGATAATCAAATTTGATTTGGCGCCCTGAACTATCCGATACGAGTATCCCAGACCGAAACTGAAAAACACTGGCGGAGCCAGTAGCGCACAAACCCATTCAACAGCGCCACCCCGCCGTCCCTCGTGGTGAAATTGATTCCGCAACGAACAAAGCGATGAACGCGAGCGGGAACACGCGTTGTCTCGAACGTTCTCCGACTGAAGAAAACTCATGCCGACGATCTACATTGAAACATCTATCGTGAGCTATCTTCGGCAGCAACCAAGCACGCAGGTTATTACGGTTGCTCGTCAAGTTCTTACTCATCAGTGGTGGAATCACGAACGAGCCAACTACGAACTTGTGACGTCCCAATACGTGATCGATGAAGCCTCGGACGGCGACCCCGACCTTGCCGACGAACGTCTTGAGTCGCTCGACGGCATACCGTTGCTGCCTGCCGATCCTGACATCGAAATCATCGCCAATGAGATCATATCCCGTGCAATTCTTCCGCAAAAAGCGGTTATTGATGCGCTTCACATCGCGATCACGGCTCACCACCGGATAAACTATTTGTTGACCTGGAATTGCCGACACATTGCGAATGCGAAGATTCTCCCGAGAATCCATGCGGTTTTGAACGATCTATCGGTTCCAATACCAATCATTTGCACGCCCGAGGAGATGGTCGAAGATGATCCAAAAAGCTGACATCGATACGACAATCGATGATATTCATCGAACACGGGAGCGACTGGCTGAAAAGTTTGGCGGCGATATCAAGGCCATCCTTGAGGATGCGCGGCAGCGACAGGCTGCGTCGGGCCGTCCAACGTGGCGCGGAACGTCGGCGAACAAAGCGGCGAACGCGAGCGGCAATCGCTCGGTGGATTGACATTGTCTCCTTCGGCAACATCGATTGGTTGTTCACGTTTTACTCCATAATGCCGCTCGGTTAGCTCGATCGTTCGTCGCCTCAATCTTTGCTTATATCCGAACTGGCTCCACAAATGCATGACGAAAGCGACAACAGCCGAAGGCGACCAACCTCATCGCACATGGAATCAGGTATTTTGTCGAACCGCCCAAGCCACCGTTGCCGGACTTGCCGTCGGTTCATGGTTCGCCCGCACGGCTTTTGCGCAACCATTCCGCCTCGCTCTCATCAATACGCGTCGTTCAAGTGAATCGAACTCGATTCGGCCATTAAAAAAGTCATGGATGCGATCAATCAACATTAGGCCCAGGCTTGGCGAACGCACCAACAGGGCGGCGTGGCGGCGGCGGAGCAGATGTATCGGCAGGTGTTGCAGCTTCATCCTCAAAATGCCAATGCCTGGTGCTATTTGGGTATTGCCTTGCATGATCGAAAGCAGTTCGCCGAAGCGATTGCCGCGTATCAAAACGCACTTGCGCACCAGCCGAAATTCCCGATCGCGTTGAGCAACCTGGGAAACACGCTCAACGCCTTGGGGCGGCATGGCGAAGCGGAGGCGAGTTGCCTGCGGGCCATAACGCTCCAACCCGATTACGCCTCGCCCTACAATAATTTGGGAGCGGCGCTCGTTGCGCAGGGCCGTTTGGCGGAGGCTGTTGAGCGGTTCGACGACGCGCTGCGGTTGAATCCTCAATATGCCTCGGCGTTGAGTAATCGGGGCGCGGCGTTCGTGCAACAAGGCCGCTTCGACGACGCCCAAGCCAGCAACGAAGAAGCCTTGCGGCTCGATCCCAAATTCGCCGACGCCCATAAAAATCGCGCCATCGTGATGTTGCTCCAGGGCGATTTTGAAAACGGCTGGCCGGCCTACGAATGGCGCCTGCATTCCGACGCGCTTCAACTTCCGCAGATCGAAGCGCCGCGTTGGAATGGTGAAGACCTTGCTGGAAAAACGCTGCTGCTGTGGGCCGAACAGGGGTTGGGCGATACGATTCAGTTCATTCGCTATGCGTCGTTGGTGAAAGGGGCGCGCGTCGTGGCGGCCGTGCAAAAGCCGCTGCTGCCGCTCTTGGCGAGTTTTTTGGACGTCGACCAACTGCTCGCCCAAGACGACCTCACCCTGCCGTTCGACGCCTACTGCCCGCTGCTCAGTTTACCCGGCGTGTTCCAAACCAGGCTCGATTCCATACCGGCCGAAACGTCTTATTTGCGGGCCGACCCCGCGCTCACGGCCAAGTGGCGGCTGGCGTTGGGCGAGCATAAAAAATTGCGCGTGGGCGTTTCCTGGCAAGGCAACCCCGACCATGCTCTCGACCGACAACGCTCGGCGCCGCTGGAGGCCTTTCGCGGCTTGGCGCGAATCCCGCATGTGGAGTTAATCTGTTTGCAAAAAGGATTCGGCGTGGAGCAGGTCGAGACGCTCTCGCCGCCGTTCCCGTTGCGGCAATTGGGCGACGACGTCGACACCCGCGCCGGCGCCTTCATGGACACCGCCGCCATCATGCAATCGCTCGACTTAGTGCTCACCACCGATACGGCCATCGCGCACCTGGCCGGCGCCTTGGGCGTGGAAACCTGGCTGGTGTTGCCGCTGGCGCCCGACTGGCGTTGGCTGCTGGGTCGCGACGATACGCCTTGGTATCCGTCGGTGCGGCTGTTTCGGCAGACCAGCCACGGCGATTGGACCGACGTGTTCGTGCGCGTTGGCAACGCTCTGCAAGCACGCCGGGTGGAAAGTTTTCAAGACGATCAAAAATCGAACCTGGCAACTCAAGCAGCCCCCATTCAAGCGGCGTCCATTCAAGCGGCGTCCATTCAAGCGGCGTCCATTCAAGCGGCAATGGCGCCGGGAGAGTTGATCGACAAAATCACGATCTTGCAAATCAAATCGGAACGCATCGACGATGAACAGAAACGTCGAAACGTGAACCATGAAAAAACCGTGTTGGAAGCCACGCAGCGAGAAGCCATTCCACCCAGCGCCGAAGTGGAGCGTTTGCAAACGCAGCTAAAAAACGTCAACGAACAATTGTGGGATATCGAAGACGCGATCCGCCTCTGCGAACAGCGGCAAGATTTCGGCGCCCGCTTCATCGAACTGGCCCGTTCGGTTTACAAAACCAACGACCAACGCGCAGCGCTGAAGCGGCAAATCAACGATCTGCTGCATGCCGACATCGTGGAGGAGAAGTCGTACCAACCGTACGATCAAGACTAAGCGCCAAAAAGCCCGGCATTTCCAAAATGCCGGGCTTTTTTGAGCGACAGCCGGGAACTTATTTCAGGACTACTCCTTTGCAGCGCCGTCGGTGACGGTGAGCCAAATGGGGTTGGAGGCATAATTCGTCGTGATCGAGAATGTGATCGAGACCCGCGCCATGGCGGCAATCGTCAGCCGCTTTACCGGTAGGGCCTTTTTTTTGTCAGCCTCCAGAATGAGTTTGCCAGTAAGCGTGTTGCCGGTGAGGCGGGTTTTGCTCTTGCTGGAAATCTTCACGCCCGGCGGCAGCTGTTCGCCAAACTTCGAGGTGAAATAATCGAACGACAGCGCCAAAATCACGGCGTCTTTGAAACCTTCGGCGCGCTGGATCGTGACTTCAATTTCCGCCTTGCCTCCGGGCGCCAGTGTTACTTCCGTTGGCTGCGCGCTGACTTTTACCAAGTCGAGCGGTTTGGTCACGCCCACGATTTGCGTTTCAATCGGCCACCGCGCCTGACCGCCGCCGCTCGATTGCTGCTCACAGGTGACGTGTCCCCAGCGAACGATTTCTGTTTCCTTGCCATTGTCGGTTTTGATTGCCGCCTTGCCGAAGACACGCGCCAGCGAGGCGTCGATTTTGGCGTCGTCCCCAGCGGTGAGAATGATTCCGCAATGCACCATGCCGCTGGGAATGGTTACGGGTGTGGCCGTGACGCCCGGCGGCAAGTTCTCCACGCCGATCGTGATAGGCCCTTTGAAACCGTTGTAACGTTCAACGTTTGCGAACCAAAGGGTTGAAGTTCCCGGCGCCAGCAGGGCGTAATAGTATTCGCCAAACAGGGCGAAATCGGGCTGGGCGAACTCCACTCGCAAATGATAAAGGTAACGCTCGCCGCTGCGTCCGTGAAGGTCGCGAACGGCGAGATAAAAGGTTCCGTCGGCGGGCGCGGTCCAGTAGAGGCGGGAGTCCTTGGATGCCGGTTTGGCGATATCGTCGTTCTCGACCAACAGCTTGCCTTGCTCGTTGTAAACTTCCAACACGCTGTCGAGCGGCGAACCGCGACGTCGGGCGACGACTTCCAAATGGTAGATTTTTCCTTGCTGCGCGGTGAAGGCGTAAAAGTCGATATCGTCGGCTTCGGTGAGACGTCCGTTGACGCCCAGCGGAATGGAAGGAAGAGCGGTGGCCGTTTCGGCGGAGTTATTTTCTTCTTCTTCCACGATTTGCGGAAAGTCGCTCACCAAGAGCGGCGCGGGGCAGGAAGGGCCGAACTGTGTGTCGAAGCGGCGCACCCGCCATCCCGACGTTTGCGTATCTTCGGCTTTCAGGGAGACCGTGGCGTCTTTCCCAAGTGATGACCCACCAGCGCCAGTTCCGCCGTGGTATCTTTTTGCACCGCCATCGGAAACACGCCATGCACGTACGGCCGCTCCGCGATTTCCAAACAGTAGGTGTAGCGAACATCGCCAGCGTAGCGTGCGTCGCGCAGTTCGAGCGAATAGCGGCCAGCCGTCGGAATGCGCATGAAGAGAAATGAATCGCCGCCGTAAAAATTATCGTTCTGCGCAATCACCTGCCCTTGAGGATTGCGCAGCGTGAGGATCGGATCCATCAAATAAATGCGCGGTCCTCGAACGGTCATGCCGTGCAGTTTGTTGGTGACGCGCTGGGCGTACATTTGAAAAGTGAGTTCAGCGCCTTCGGCGGCGTCAAAACTAAAGACGTCGACGTCTTCAAACTTCTCGCAAACGCCGCAAATCGCGACCGGCAGTTCGACCTGCTGCGCCGTTTCGGGCGTTCCATTCTCCTGCTTCTCTTCCAAGGCGACGGGAAAATCGGTGACGAGAATCTGGGCGACGCTGGAAACCGCCTGCTTCGTCGCGACCCGATACTCATACACGCCGGGCAATTGCTCTTCAGGAACTTCCACGCGAAAACGAAAGGGCGTGCCTTTCGACCCTCGGCCGCCGCGCGGCGCCTTAATGGGCTCGGTTTCCAGGAAGGTCATCTTGATTTCGCCCCGGTCGAAAAAGACGCCGTACGTTTCATCGAGCGTGAAATTGGAATGGAGTTTCACGTCGGCGGTTGTTCCCCGCTGCACCGCCACGGGAAAGGTATGGGTCAGTTGGCGGAAGCCAATTTTCCCAAAGGCCGCCGAACCGCAGGCCAAAACAAGGGCGAAGCACAACGCGGGTCTAAGAAATCGAAACATCGGTGGGCTCACGGAGAAGGAGTGGTCGGAAATATCTCAGCCGATCAACTCCGGAATCGGCTGGCCTTCGCACAAACGTTGCGGACGGCCATCGGGATTGGCATGCACCGTATCGAGCGAGATTCCCAATTTGCTGTAAATGGTGGCGGCAATATCTTCAGGATAGTACTCGCCGCCGACCGGCTTGGCGCCGGTTTCGTCGGTTTGGCCGATCACCGCGCCTCCGGGGCAGCCGGCGCCGGCGAAGCATGCCATGCCGGCGGAGGACCAGTGGTCGCGTCCGGCGGCGGAGTTGATGATCGGCGTGCGGCCGAAATCGGTCAGCCAGACGACCAGTGTGTTGTCGAGCATGCCGCGTTGTTTGAGGTCTCGCACCAAGACCGGCAGGCCCTGGTCGACCGGTGGCAGCAGTTTTTTCAGACCGCTGAAATTATTGCGGTGCGTATCCCAACCGCCGCTCGTGACGGTCACGAATCGAACGCCCGATTCAATCAAACGCCGGGCCAGCAAACAGCTTTGGCCGAAATGGTGGCGGCCGTATCGGTCGCGCACGGTGTCGGGTTCGCGGTTCAAATCGAAGGCGCGCTGCGTGTTGGGCGCCATGATCATGTCGAAGGCGCTTTGGTAATATTGATCTATCGCGTTGAATGCATCGGCCTGCTGTTCGACATCGCGCTGCAGCGTATCGATTGCGGCCAGCGCCTGACGGCGGCGGGAAACACGGGCTAAATCGACACCGGCCGGCGGCGTGACATCGCGCACCTTGAAATTCTTTTTGCTGGGGTCGCTGGGCAGTTCAAAGGGGTTGTGGGCGATTCCCAAATATCCCGCCACGCCGCCGCCGAAACGCCGATCAACATTCGTGCCCAACTGAACATACGCCGGCAGGTTTTCGCGTCCGCCACGCTCCTTGGAAACCACCGAACCGTAACAAGGATACGTGATCGCCGGGTTCATTTTGTGGCCCGACATCATATATGCGTCGGCCGCGCCGTGGCTGCCGTTTTTAGGATTCAGGTTTCGCATCACGCTGAAGAGTCCCAACTCCCGGGCGAAATTGGGGAGTTGGTCGGAAAACACCACGCCGGGAACCGTGGTTTGCGTGACGCCAAACTCCCCGCGCACATCGTCGGAGGCTTCGGGTTTGGGGTCGAATGTTTCGTGATGGCTGGTGCCGCCGCGCGTCCAGATAAGAATACAGTTGACGTCGCGCCGCTCGCCCGCAGCCTGGGCGCTCTGGGCAAGCAGGGTTGGCAGCGTCAGCCCCAAGGGCGCCAAGGCGCCGATTTGCAGCAGAAATTGGCGGCGAGAGCTTTTTTGGCAATCGGAAACACGGGTGGGAAAGAATTTGAGCATCAGGGCGACTCCTGTCGGGTGCTCTTGAACGGGGTTCGTATGGCGGGGCGGGCTGTTCTCATTCAGTTCTCAGGAGAACCGAGAACAATGGCGGGGGTGAAGGCCGGAATCGATTTTACACGATTTTCGCCGTTCGAGCCAACATATTTATGGCCGTTGATGGATTTTCGGTTGAAATTGCTCCCATAACTTGAGATACTATGAGGGAATGAAATCCCTTGGCGGTGGCTGCCTCGAATTGCGACTTGTAGTTTGGGTGCGATAAAATTGCCGCGCCGAGAGAGAGTTCTCCTACCCCGTTCGCTTGTTTAACAAGCGAACGAACGCCATCCAACCGTTCCACGCCGCGATCTTCCTCCCAACCGATCTTCCCCCCACCACCACTCTCCAACCGACGGAGTTGTCATGTACGGCAACACCACCGCTGCAAGGTTTGCCCTCGCGCTGCTGTGGGGATATTTTGCGCTGGCGCCGTGTTGGGCGGCGGACTCTTCGTTGCCGTTATCTGGCGCGCAAGTGCCGGGTCTGGCGGTGGCGCCTCTGGAACATCAGTTGACTGGTAAGATGGCGCGGCTGCAATTGGCGGTGTCGGCGGGCGACCAACAAACAGACGCCACGCGCAGCGCCGCCTATGAAAGCCTCGCGCCGGATGTCGTTCAGGTCGACCGCTGGGGACGCATCACGCCGGTCGGCGAAGGCCAAGGAAGCGTTCGCGTTCGCTGGGAAAAACAGGAAGCGGTCGTGAAAATCTCGGTGGCCGATTTCGACCGCCCCGTCGGTTTTGTCTACGACGTGATGCCGGTCTTCACGCGCAACGGCTGCAACGGCGGCGGTTGCCACGGTTCGCAATTTGGCAAGGCGGGCTTCAAAATTTCGCTCTTCGGTTTCGACCCCAAAACCGACCACCCCGCCATCGTGCGCGACGCACTACAGCGGCGGGTTTCCATGGTCGCGCCGCAAGACAGCTTATTGCTTGCCAAAGCCACGCTGGCTCTTTCGCATGGCGGCGGCAAACGTTTCGACGCCGATTCGGAAGACTACCAAACAATCGTCGCCTGGCTCAAGGAAGGCGCCGCGGCGCCAAGCGGCCAAGAGCCCCAACTGGTCGACCTCCAAGTGGCGCCGCCGGAATGGGTTTATCGCACGAATGAAACACGCCAACTCCGTGTGACCGCGGTGTATGACGACGGCCGACAAAGCGATGTCACGCATTTGGCGCAGTACGATTCCATGAACGAATCGGTGGCGGGCGTCGATGGGCGGGGCCATATTACCGCAGATTCCGCCGGCCAAACTTCGATCATGGTCCGTTTTCAGGGGCAGGCAAAAATCTCGATGGTGGTGGTTCCGTTCGACCGCAGCATCGACCTCAGCGGCATCACGCCGGTGAATTACATTGACGCCCTGGTGATGGAGCGTTGGCAAAAACTAAACTTGCCGCCATCGGGGTTGTGTAGCGATGAAGTCTTTCTCCGCCGTGCGTTTCTCGATTGCCTGGGCGCCCTGCCCCCGGCGGAAAAAATTGAATCGTTCGTGGCTTCGCGGGCGCCCGATAAACGCACCCAGTTGGTGGACGAACTGCTCGGTTTGACCGGCGATGCGAATCGCGATGTCTATCATAATGAATGGAGCGCCTACTGGACGCTCAAATGGGGCGACCTGCTTCGCAACAACCGCAATACGCTGGGCGATGGCGGCATGTGGGCGCTCTACAATTGGATTCGCGGTTCGCTGCGAGAAAATAAGCCGGTCGACCAATTCGTGCGAGAATTGATTACCGCGCAAGGCTCGGTTTTTGAGAGCGGGCCGGCGAACTATTACAAGATCGCCAAAAAACCCGAAGACTTGGCGGAGGCCACGGCGCAAAACTTTCTCGGCGTGCGACTGGCTTGCGCAAAATGCCACCACCATCCGTTCGAGACCTATAGCCAACAAGACTATTACGGCTTGGCGGCGTTTTTTACCCGCGTCAGTTCCAAGGGCAGTTTGGATTTCGGCGCCCTGGGCGGCGATACCATCGTCACGGTGCGTCGGACCGGCAGCATCAAACATCCGCGTTCGCGCAAAGTCGTGCCGCCCACGCCGTTGGGCGGTAAATCGATCATTGCCGATGAGTATCGCGATTTGCGGCGCCCATTGGCCGATTGGCTGACATCCGCGGAGAACCGGCTGTTCTCGCGAAATATCGCCAATCGATTTTGGGGCTATTTCATGGGGACCGGTTTGGTGGAGCCGATCGATGACATGCGGGCCACGAATCCGCCGGCGAATCCCGCCTTGCTCGATGCCTTGGCCGACCATTTCGTCGGCAGCGGATTTGATCTCAAACAACTCATGCGCGATATCATGGTCTCGCGCACGTACCAATTGAGTTCGGCGTTGACGGCCGAGAATGCGGCTGACACCCGTTTTTACACGCATTACAACGTGAAGCGTTTGCCGGCGGAAGTGTTGCTCGACGCCATCGATTCCGCTTGCGGCACGCAGGAAAAATACTCGGGCATTCCCGCCGGCACGCACGCTGTCGAACTGCCCGACCCAAACTTTGCCTCGTATTTCCTCGACACGCTGGGCCGTCCGGCGAGAGTGATCACCTGCGAGTGCGAACGCACGGCGGAGCCGAACTTGGCGCAAGTGTTGCACGTGGCCAACGGCGATTTGCTGCAACGAAAAATCAGCGCCAAGACGGGGCGGGTGTCGCAACTTTTGGCGGCGAAAGCCGGCGCCACCGATGGCGCAGCCAATAACGATGCGAACATCGTGCGGCAGTTGTATCTGGCCACGTTTAGTCGTTCTCCGCGTGAGGAGGAAACGGCGAAGTGTTTGAAAATCGTGGCTGCGGCCGCCAATCGGCGGGAGGGCTTGGAGGATGTGCTCTGGGCTCTATGTAATAGTCGTGAGTTTTTGTTCAACCACTAAAAGAGTTGTTTTGTTGCAATCGACCGGTGAAAATACGATAATCGGCTAATCGTCGAAGGCTATACGCCATTAGACGACCCACGCCCCACGGTAGACCCACGCCCCACGGTAGACGACACACCCCTTAAACAACCCCACGCCAGAAACGCAAATACGAGTCGATGCATCGCCGCAGTGCTGGCGGTGCGATGGCTCGGCATAAAAAATCGAGGAAGGGACCACCTCTTATGTTAATTTCTAAACGCACCCGTAGCTCGTTCGCCACGGTGTTATTCACTGCGGCGTTATACACGGCGTCGCTGTTTTTAGCGTCGCTGTTTTTAGCGTCGACGGCTGCCGGCGCCGAAGCCGCCCCCGCCGCAACACCCAAACTCGAAGCGCCAGGCTTGGGCGACCCTGGCCAGTTGCAGGCGATCATCGTCGAAACGGGGCGCGCCGCTGGAGAAGCGGTGGTCGTTTCAGGCCGCGACGCCGGACAACAATTGATTGTTATCGGTAAGTATTCAACCGGCCAAACGCGTGATCAAACGCGCGACGTCACCTACGCCACCTCGCCCGAAGGCGTGGCGTCGGTCGATAAAACCGGTTGGTTGACGCCCATCAAGGAAGGCCAAACAACGGTGCTAGCTCGTTCGGCAACCGGACAAGAGGCGTCGGTAACGGTGCAGGTTACGCATATCGAACAAGACGCCCCGGTCAATTTCCCTAACCAAGTAACGCCGATTTTTACCAAGTACGGCTGCAACGGCGGCGGCTGCCATGGCAAGGCCAGCGGCCAAAACGGCTTTCGTCTCTCGCTGCTCGGTTTTGAGCCCGGCGAAGATTACGAGCACCTGTTGAAAGAAGGCCGTGGCCGACGTCTCTTCCCCGCCGCGCCCGAGCGCAGCCTCTTGCTGACCAAGGCCGTGGCCGAAGTGCCGCACGGCGGAGGACGCCGCCTCGACACCGGTTCGCCCGCCTACAGCGTGATCTTGCGTTGGATCGAACAAGGCATGCCATACGGCAACGACGACGACCCAACCGTGGTTCGCATTGAAGTCTTTCCCAAGGAATCGGTCATGCCGCGCGATGGCCTCCAGCAGTTGGCTGCGGTGGCCTACTACAGCGATGGCCACACCGAAGACGTCACCCGCATGACGAAGTTCGAATCGAACGATCAAGAGATGGCCGAGGTCAGCGAAACCGGCTTGGTCGAAACCGCGAAACTAACGGGCAGCGTGGCGGTCATGGCCCGGTACCAGGGGCAGGTCGGGGTGTTTCGCGCCACGGTTCCGCTGGGTATTAAAGTCGATACGTTGCCGCCCTCGCACAACGCCATCGACGACCTGGTCTTCGATAAATTGAAAAAACTTGGGCTGCCGCCCTCCAAGATCGCAACCGACGCCGCCTTCCTCCGTCGCGCAAGCATCGATATCGCGGGCCGGTTGCCCACGCTAGAGGAGTCGAAAGCGTTCCTCGAAGACACCACCGCCGATAAACGCAGCGTCTTGATCGACCGCTTGCTCGCCAGTTCCGATTACGCCGACTATTTCGCCAACAAATGGAACGCCATTCTTCGCAACAAGCGTCGCGTCGCGTCCGACAAAGCCGCCACCTACGCCTTCCACTCCTGGATCCGCGATAGCCTGATGCGGAACACGCCCTACGATCAGTTCGTGCGGGAGGTGATCACCGCCACGGGGCAAGCGGGCGTGCATCCGCCGGTGGCTTGGTATCGTGAGGTGAAAGATCAAAGCGCCCAAGTGGAAGATACAGCGCAGTTATTTCTCGGCCTGAGAATTCAATGCGCCCGCTGCCACCACCATCCGTTCGAGAAGTGGAGCCAGCGAGATTATTATGGATTCTCCGCCTTCTTCGCCCAAGTGGGCCGCAAGCCAAGCCGCTTCCCCGGCGCCGACCGCATCTACCATCGTCGCGGCGTGGCCCAGGCGAAAAACCCCAAAACGGGCGAAAACATCAAACCGACCGGCTTGGGCGGCGAAGCACTCGAAATTCCCGCCGAAGACGATCCTCGCCATCAACTCGCCGACTGGATGGCCAACCCCGACAACCCCTTCTTCGCGCGGGCCTTGGTGAATCGGTATTGGAAGCATTTCTTCGGCCGTGGTTTGGTCGATCCTGAAGACGACATGCGCGTAACCAACCCCGCCACGAACCCGGCCTTGCTCGACGCCCTCGCACAAGATTTCATCGAACACAAGTTCGATCTGAAGTACTTGGTGCGAACCATCTGTAATTCGCAGGTGTACCAGTTGAGTTCGGAGCCGAACCAATGGAACCAGAACGACAAGCAAAACTTCTCGCGTTATTACCCCAGCCGTTTGAAGGCGGAAGTATTGCTCGACGCGATCAACCAAGTGACCGATTCCAGCACGCGTTTTGGCGGCACGCCGGCCACCACTCGGGCCACGCAGTTGCCCGATAACGGTTTCAACTCGTACTTCCTGACGGTGTTCGGCCGGCCGGAATCGAGCAGTGCATGCGAGTGCGAGCGGTCGTCGGAAGCGAACCTTGCCCAGAGCTTGCACTTATTAAACTCGGCGGAAATTCAAGGTAAGTTGACCGCCGGAACTGGCCGCGCGGCCAAGTTCGGCAACGACAAGGAGCGTTCGCACGTCGAAAAACTTCGAGACCTCTACCTCCTGGCTTTTTCCCGCCAACCGACCGACGACGAAATCAAAATCGCGATGGCGCATATTGAGAAGTCGGAAAAGCCGGCTCAGGCGTACGAAGATATCGTCTGGGCGTTGATCAACACCAAAGAGTTTTTGTTCAACCACTAAGGAATCGTCTGAAATTTAATTGCCGGATCAAAAGCCCGGCATTTTGAAAATGCCGGGCTTTTCTGAACGATCATCGGCGTATTTTTTTACAAGGCTCTCCCCTCGCTCGCAAAACGCGGGCGCCCGCCTTCCGCTTGAGAAGCCCGGCTTCTCAACCCGGATGTCGTTTTTCCACGCTTACCTAAAATACAACACGGCCGCCCACCTTCCTCAAACTTCCTCAAAAAAGCCGTAAAAATCCCACCACCCTTAATTTTTACCCGCACCGCCGCCTTCCCGTGAGTAAAATAGAGTTTCCGGCGCATCACTTCGGTTTGAGCAAATCGTTCAAACCGCAAGACGCGCCCCCGCCAACCATCGAGACGCCCGCGCGTCTTCCTTCAGGTTCAGGATCTTTCGCTATGCAACATAGCTTCTCTTCCAGAATGGGCTTCTCTTCCAGAACGCCTTCCCCTCGGTGTTGGCCGTTATCGGCGCCTTTTTGGCTGTCATCCCGAGCGATGTTTGTCATCGCCTTGTTCGCCGCGGCGCTGTTGTTTCCGGCGTCTGTTGCTCTGGCGCAGTTGCCGGTCACGAACCTGACCACCATCTCGCCGGCGGGCGGCAAGGTGGGCGCCACGTTCGATGTCGTGATTGGCGGCGCTTCGCTCGATGAAGCTTCGCGTTTGCTGTTTTCCCATCCTGGAATTACAGCCAAGCAGCAAACACAGCATGACGACCTACTAAACCGCGACACGCCGGTCGATAATAAATTTGCCGTGACCATCGCTCCCGACACGCCGCCCGGCGTGTACGATGTTCGCGTGGTGGGTCGTTTCGGCGCGTCGAACCCGCGCGCCTTTGCCGTGGGCCGGCTGGAGGAAACGACCGACGCCGGCGCGAATGTCGTGCTGGAAAAGGCCCCGGAATTGGCTCTGGGTTCGGTGGTCAATGGTCGGACCGACGGCGACGTGATCGACCATTTCAAAATCCAACTGAAAGCAGGCCAGCGGCTGATTGCCGATTGTTTGGCCCAGCGCATCGATTCGCGGCTGCGCCCTTCGTTGGCGATTTACGACGACCAAGGCGCTGAGCTCAAACGCTCGCGGGGCGAACTTGAGTCGGACCAATTCCTGCAATTCGAGGCGCCGCATGACGGCGTCTACACACTCGCCCTGCACGATTTTATTTTCCGCGGCGGCGGTGAATACTTCTACCGCTTGCAGGTGCATGTCGGTCCCAAAATTCAGCAGGTGTTTCCGCCCTCATTGCCGCCGGGCGCGAAACAGACAGTCTCGATTTTCGGCTGGAATTTGCCGGGTGGAAAACCGGCCGCCGGTTTGCCCGACGGTTTGCAGGTGCTGCAAGCGGAAGTTTCCATGCCCGCCGCCGACGCCGCGAACGCCGCCTTCGGTTCGACGTCGGCCGCCATGCTCGATTCCGAACTGGTCACGCCCGTTGCGGGTGAACTACGCGAACCATTGCGGCTGTATGTCGCCCAAGCGGCCTTGGTGGAGGAAAAAGAACCCAATGCCGCCGCCGATTCAGCACAGCGGGTTTCGGCGCCTTGCGAAATCGTGGGGCGATTTTACCCTCGCAACGATGACGACTGGTTCGTGTTCAGCGCCAAGAAGGATGAAGTCTATACGATTGAAGTCGTCGCGCAGCGTTTGGGCGCCGCCTGCGACCCCTACCTCTCGATTCGCAGCGTGGTCGGCGAAGCGACCAAGGAATTGGCGCAAGTTGACGACGCCGGCGCGCGAAACGCGGGCATCAAGGCCGACCTCGATTTCACCAGCGACGATCCGCAATACCGCTTGGCCGTAAAGGAAGACGGCGACTATGTCATCATGATTCGCGATCAATTCGGCGCCACGCAAGACGATTTCGGCAATTTGTATCGGCTGATCATTCGCCGCGAAGCCCCCGATTTCCGCCTCGTTGCGTCGCCGCAACCGGGCTTTACGGCCAACGCCGCGCAAGCGGTGCAATCATCAACCGCCTTGCGCCGGGGCGACATCACGCTGGTCAACCTGACGGTGGAGCGGCGCGACGGTTTCAAAGGCGATATTAGTGTTTCCGCCACCGGCTTGCCGGCGGGCGTGACATGCCGACCGGTGCTGTTGGCCGGCGCCGCCACGAAGGCCTCTCTTTTTCTGGTCACCGCCGAAGATGCTCCGGCTTGGTCGGGCGAGATCACCATCGTTGGCTCGGCGGAAATAAATGGCCAGAAAGTGGAGCGTCAAGCACGCGCGACCTCTTTGGTATGGGCCACGGGCAATCGCGTCCTGGCTCCAGCCGTTTCCCGCGTGGCTCGCACGTTCACCATTTCGGTGTCTGACCGTGAAGCGGCGCCGGCGCAAGTCAGCATGCCGGAGGCAGTGGTCGAGACCTGTAAAGGCGCCAAATTTGAAGTGCCGATTAAGGTCGCGCGGCGCGGCGAATTCAAGGTCGATCTGGTGCTTAAGCCGATCGGCGCCCCGAAGGAATTCAAGCCCGCCGACGTGACGATCAAGGCGGCTGAAGGTGAAGGCAAACTAGTGTTCAGTTTGGCCAACGCAAAAACGCCCTTGGGCGAACAAACTTTTTATCTGCAAGCCACGCCCAAGTTCAAATACAGTCGCAACCCGGAAGCGGTCAAGGCGGTCGCAGCTGAGAAGGAACTGTTGGCCAAGCGCAAGGCCGCCATCGCAACAGAAACGAAACAGGCCACGGCGGCGAAAACCAAGAGTGCGGCCGACGTGCAAGCCGCCCAAAAACAAGTCAATACCGCCGCCGCGCAACTGCCAACCACGGCGGCGGCCGTCAAAGCGGCTGAAGCAACAGCGGCCGGCCTCGCCAAAAAACTGGCGGCCTTGGAAAAAACCGAAACGCCGCCCGAAGAAAAAGCCAAGGCGGTAGCGGCGGCTCGCCAAGCACTCGAAAAAGCACAGGCTGCTCAGAAAGACGCCCAGGCCAAGGCGACCGCCGCCACCAAGGCCAAAACCGACGCCGACGCCGCCCTGGCCAAGAACAAAGCCGCACTAACGGCGGCGGCGCAAAAGGAAAAGTCGCTGCAAGCGCTGACCAAACAGGTCGACGCCCGCATCAAGGCGGCCGATGCAAAAATCGCCGCGTTGAACAAAGCCAACGCCGCCAAGGATGTAACGTTCGCGGTTGTGTCCACTCCCGTGCGGCTCAATATCCACGCCACGCCGGTTCGCCTTTCGGTGGCCGCCGCGCCGCAATTGAAACAAGGCGCCGCCGGCGAATTGGTGGTCAAGGTGGAGCGGCTGTTTGGCTTCACGGGCCCGGTCACATTGCAAGCCACGGCTCCCAGCGGGGTGAAGGGCGTGGCGGTGAGTAAAATCACGGTGGCGGAAGGACAAACCGAAGGCAAGCTGGCGGTGGCCGTGGCGGCCGACGCTTCGGTCGGCGAACACAAGTTCTCGGTAAAGGGAACGCTCAAATTCAACAACGTTGCTCTGGAGTCGTCGTTGGAGGCGCCGCTAGCGGTTCAAGCCGCCGCCGAAGCTCCGAAAAAGTAGTTCGTGCTACAGAATCTCTGTTCGACATTAGACCCATGCGGAATGCAGGTAATTGCGATGTTTCATCGATCGCGCTTTAGTCGTTTTTTCACCTTGCCGTTTCTCGCCAACGCCACGCTGGAATGCGTCGTGCTAACGGGCGTCGTACTTACTGGCGTTGTTTCAAACAATGCGTCGGTGCGAGCCGATGATGAAAAACCGCTCGAAATCGCGGCCGTCAAACACGAAGGCGAAGTCGACTTCGAAAAAGAGGTGCTGCCCATTCTGCGGCGCAGCTGTCTGGCTTGCCACAACACGGCCGAAGCCGAAAGCGACCTCATCCTGGAAACCCCGAAAACGATATTGGCCGGCGGCGCGGAAGGGCCCGGCGCAGTGGCCGGAAAAGGCGACGAAAGCCTGATTCTGCAACTCGCCGCCCACCAGCGGGAATCGTTCATGCCCCCGGAAGATAACGACGTCGGCGCCAAGGACCTCACCCCCCAGGAATTGGGCCTGCTCAAACTCTGGATCGACCAAGGCGCCAAGGGTGAAGTGACCGGCGGCGGTCCTGTGCGTTGGCGGCCATTGCCGGCGGGGGTGAATCCTATTTACTCCGCGGCCATTTCCGCCGACGGTCAGACCATCGCCACCGGCCGCGCGAACCAAGTCTTCCTGCATCAAGGACCGAGCAAACGCAGCTTGGGCCGCTTGAGTGATCCCGCCTTGGCGGCTTCGCCGAACGAGTATGGCCCCGCCCACCTCGACTTGGTGCAAGCCCTGACCTTTTCCCCCGACGGAAACACGCTCGTATCCGGCGGTTATCGCACCGTGAAAATCTGGCGCCGCACACCCGCCGCGGCGGTGAAGCAATGGAGCGTGGGCGCCGGCGAGTGGAAGGTCGGCGTTGTGAGCGCCAACGGAGCTTTGTGTGCTCTGGCCCAACCGAATGGCCAGATCAAAATCGTGCAACTTGCCGATGGCGCCGTAAAACACACGCTCCAAGGACCAGCGAGCGATGTGCTGGGGCTGGCGTTTTCCAAGGACAACGCCACGCTGGCGGCGATTGCGGCCGATAAGTCGTTGCGGCTTTGGAACGTGGCCGATGGCAAACCTGTTGCCAACGCCGAACTGGCCGCAGTTTCCCACGCCGTGGCTTTTGTCGGCTCCGCCGGGCAAATTGCCGTCGGCCGCGATGATGGCGTCGTGCGATTGTGGTCGATCAAGGCTGGTGAAAAAGTGGAAGGCCAGGATACGCCCTCCGCCACGCTGGAAGCCGTCGCGGAGCTGAAAGGCCACGCCAAGGCGGTTCACGCAATCGCACTCACCGCCGCGCAGGCCGAACAGTTCGCTACTGCTGATGAGCAAGGTATTGTTATTATTTGGGACGCCGCTCAAAAGAAGCAAATTCGCAAAATCAACCATGGCGAGCCAGTGACCGGACTGGCCTGGACCGCCGATGGCAAAACACTCGCCACCGCCGGCGGCGGCAAAACACTCACACTCTGGCAAGCAGCCGATGGCAAAAAGCTGGCCGACCTGCGGGGCGATTACCGTACGCGGCTATCAGTGGCGGCGGGACAACGGGCGGTCTCGCTGGCGAAGAAATATATTGTCGGCGCGAAGGCCGATGTCGACGCGGCCAACAAGACCAAAACGGCCGAAGAGGCAAACGTAAAGAAATCCGGCGAGGCGATCAAGAAGGCCGAAGAGGCGTTGGCGAAGAGTGTGGAAGCGGTGAAGAAACCCCTGGCCGATAAACAAGCCGCCGAAAAGGTCGTGGTGGCGGCGAAAGCCAAGCTCGAAAAAGCCAAGGCGGCCGTTGTGGCGGCCGACAAAACCGTTGCGGCGGCCGTGGCGGCCGTGCCTGTCGCTGAAAAAGCTCGTGATGCCGCAAAGAAAGAAGCAACGCTACCCGGTCCGGCCGTCAAGCTTGCTCAGGAATTTCTGGCCAGCGTCGAAAAGGCCGCGGCAGCCAATAAAGCAGATGTTCTTTTGGCAGCGATCGTTGTGGATGTCAAAAAGCTCGTCAGTCAGGCGAAAGCTCGTCGTCTCGCACAAGTAAAGAAGGCGATCGTCGACGCCGAAGCGGCGGTTAAGGCGGCCGTTGCCGCCAAGACAAAATCAGAAGCGGGAAAGAAAACGGCCGTCGCGGCTGTTACGGCGGTCGAGAAGGAAATCAAAACGGCCGAAGCCGCTGCCAAAAAAACCACTGACGCTTACGATAAAGCCGTGGCCGCCCAAAAAGCGGGCGAGCGCGCCGTGGCCGGCGCCAAGCGAAACCAGGAGCGCGCCAAGAAAACAGAACAGCAATCGATCGCGGCCATTCCGCCGTTGGAGAACACGCACAAACAGTTTGAGGAAGCGTTGAAAGCGCGCGAGGCCGATCTCAAAAAACTTGAAGCGACGGCCGTTGCCAGTGAACGACCTTGGTCGAAGGTTGCCTTTTCCGCCGCCGGCGATTTGCTCACCGCGGTCGATGGCGGCGGCCAACTGCACGTCTGGGATGTCGCCTCTTCGGCGCCTCTGGCTGTCGTGCCGGCGGGCAAGAGCGGCGTGAACACGATCGCCTTCAGCGGCGATCAACTGGTCGCGCTGGCCGCCAACGGAGAGATCGTCGTGCAAGATCTGCTGCCCGCCTGGAAATTGGAAAGAACCATCGGTTCGGCGACGTCGGGCGAATTTGCCGACCGTGTCACGGCGTTGGATATCAGCACCGACGGAACACTTCTGGCCACCGGCGGCGGCGAACCTTCGCGCAGCGGTGAAGTTAAAATTTGGAACCTTGCCACGGGCGCGTTGGTGCTCGATATTAAAGACGCCCACAGCGATACCGTTTTCGGCTTACAGTTTTCACCCAACGACAAACAGTTGGCCACTTGCGGCGCCGATCGATTCATGAAAGTCTTTACCGTCGCGACCGGCGAGTTGGTGAGGTCGTTTGAAGGCCATACGCACCACGTATTGGACGTCGCCTGGCAAGCCGATGGACGCCGCCTCGCGACCTGCGGCGCCGACAACGTGATCAAAGTCTGGGACGCCAGAACCGGCGACCAACTGCGCACGATTGCCGGCTACAAGAAGGAAGTCACGTCGGTCGATTTCATTGGCGATAGTGATACCGTTGTCGCGGCATCGGGAGATCCTAGCGTTCGCATCAAGAACACCAGCAATGGCGGCAACATTCGCAACTTCGCCGGCCCGGCAGATTTCGTCTACGCGGTTGGCGTCAGCGCCGATGGAAAAACGATCATCGCCGGCGGGCAAGACAGCGTGCTGCGCGTCTGGACCAGCGACGGCAAGGAGTTCGCCAAGTTCAGCCCTCCGGCGCCGCAAAGCAACGGCTCCGGCGGGTAAGGCGTCGCCGCGAACGTTACCAGTTGTTAAAAAAGCCCGACATTTTCACAATGCCGGGCTTTTTATTTTGCCGATGGGTTTCGCGCCAATACGTAAACCGCGCATAAAAAACCCCATGTGGTTGCGGGACTACACGGGGCGAGGAATCTCTCGTTGGGTATGAAACACGGCGTAACCGCGAGGCGGCGGCGCGGCGAAAACGCACACAGCGTGGCCAAGCACAACTATTTATTGTCGCGAAGCTCGACACTGCCGCTCATCGCATAGGCTCATGACCGCCAAACGGTTTATGGCTGACAACCCGGTGGATCTTGCATAAAACGCCCTCCTGTGAATAACCACCCTCTGTAAATAACGAGGGGACGCGGGGGTTCGCCGCCGCGCCTGAGTCTCATCGCAAACGGTAAGGGGGATCCTGCACGTGACGTCCTCCTCGGTGGTGAACCGATTTATCGATTCCGAAAGAGAATAAACGTTTTGAACGAACCTCCTGTTTATATAAAATGGCGGTCTGGGTCAAACATTTTTTTTGCATTTCGCCGAGATGGGTGCTTTTTTCTCTCCGGCCTCCAGTTTGATCGTCGTAAGTCGCATACTTTCAACCTATTGGGGCGTTGCCGGGTGTTTTTTCGTTTCCGCCCGCAGGCGGTCGCCGGGTGAGAGCAGCGGGCGGCATGCGGCGCTGTTACATTGAAACTTCACTCGCATTCAAAAACACCAGCCTCGCCATGGAGTTTATAAGATGGTGTCACGCGGAACCCGATCCTTGCGTTTGGCGTTTCTTTCGCATGCTTTCATGGGCGTTGCGGTTCTCCTTGGCGTGGCGCTGCCGGCGTGGGCGCAAAAGGCCGATCTGATTTTGCACCACGGCAAGATCATCACCGTCGACTCGGAATTTCGCGTCGCGGAGGCCATGGCGGTTGCCGGTGATCGCGTTTTAGCGGTCGGCGCCACGGCCGACGTACTCCAATTCGCCGGTCCTCGAACCAAGCAGATCAATCTGGCGGGTAAAACCGTTTTGCCAGGGCTGATCGATTCGCATGTGCATTCCACCAGCGCCGCGTTGTACGAATATGATCATCGCGTTCCCGACATGCAAACCATCGCCGATGTCTTGAAATACATTCGTTCTCGGGCGGAAAAACTGGAAGATGGCCAATGGATCCGCGTCTCGCAGGTGTTCATCACGCGGTTGCAAGACCAACGTTTTCCCACGCGCGCCGAACTCGATACGGCGGCGCCGAACAACCCGGTCGTGTTTCGCACGGGGCCCGACCAAGCACTGAATTCGCTCGCGTTGCGGTTGAGCGGGATCGATAAAGATTTCAAAATCCGGGATGGCAAACCGGGCTTGATCGAGCGCGATTCCAAAACCGGGGAACCGACGGGTGTCCTGCGCGGCGCGGGTCGGTTCGTGAAAGCGAAGTCGAACCAGAAATCGCCCTCGGCCGACGACCGCGCCGACGCGTTGGAAACACTGCTCCAAGATTACAACTCCGTTGGCATTACCAGCATTTCCGACCGTTCGGCGAGCGATAGCAAAATCGCGCTGTATGCTCGCCTTCGCCGGGAAAAACGGCTGCCCTGCCGCGTGTATTTGTACTACAGCATTAACGCGCAGGCGCCTCTGGCGGAAATTCGCCGGCGGGTGGAGAAGGCGGCGGCAAATCCGCTGCATGCGCGAAACCACGAACTGTGGCTGCGCGGGGTGAAGGTGTTTCTCGATGGCGGCATGCTCACCGGCAGCGCTTACATGCGCCAGCCGTGGGGCGTGAGTAAGATCTATTCCATCACCGACCCCAACTACCGCGGCACGCTCTACATTGAGCCGGAGCGTCTCTACCAGATTTCCAAATTGGTGCTGGAAAATAATTTGCAAATGACAGCGCATTCCGTGGGCGACGGCGCCGTGCATGCGTTGATTAGCGCTTATGAGGAGGTCAACAAAACCTTTCCCATTCGCGAGCACCGCCCCTGCATCACGCATTGCAATTTCATGAGCGCCGAAGCGGTGCGGAAAATGAAGGAATTGGGGATCGTCGCTGATTTACAACCGGCGTGGCTCTACCTCGACGGCGCCACGTTGCTCAAGCAGTTCGGCAACGATCGACTGGCGTATTTTCAACCGTACAAATCGTTGTTCGACGCTGGCGTGGTGATTGGCGGCGGCTCCGACCACATGCAAAAAATCGGCAGCTTACGCGCGGTCAATCCTTACAATCCTTTTCTAGGAATGTGGACCGTGCTCACGAGGCGTCCTCGGGGAATGGACGCCCCGCTCCATGCCGAACAGTCGCTCACGCGGGAGCAAGCGATTCGCCTCTATACAATCAATAACGCTTACCTGTCGTTTGAGGAAGACGACAAAGGCTCGCTCGAAGCGGGCAAGCTGGCCGATTTTATCGTCCTCCAAGACGACATTCTTTCCTGCTCGCTGCCACAGTTGCGAAACATGCAGGTGTTGCAAACGTACGTGGGCGGAAACCTGGTGTTCTCTCGAAGCAACTGACGCCAAGCCAGTGCTCAGGGAATTCAAAACTCGCCGAAAAAAATTTCCACTGCATGCTTGCACGCCGGAATATTTCCCCTATCCTGCGTACTTGCTCCAGAAACGTTTGCGCAATCCACCTAAATTGCCACGGACTGGGTTTGACTTTCGGCGTAGGCATCTTCATCAGTGTGACAGGAGGGTATGAGCGTGTTTCACTCACTTTGGACAAAATCGTTCGCAATTACTTTGGTATTGGCCGTTTCCGGCGCCGTTCACGCAGCGGAACACAAGGCCGCCAACAGCAGCGACTCAGACTGCGGCGTCGACTACGTCGAAAAAACCATTTGTGTGCCGCAATGGGTTACGGAAACACGCGTCGTTTCCTGCACGGAATACCGCTGGGAGCCGAGAGAATATAAATGCACGGTGTATCGCAACGTGTACGAAACACGCGACGTGACCGAACAATGCACCGTTCTGGTTCCCAAGCAACGGACACGCACGGTGAACTACACGGTTTGCGTCCCCTACACGAAAAATGTGGTGCAAACCTCCGTTGTTTGTATTCCCGAATGGCGCGATGTCGAATACCAATACACGGTGCGGGTTCCGGTCTGGACGACTTCCGTCAAAGAGTACACGGTAAACATTCCCTACACGGTGAAAAAACAAGGCGTGCGGAAGGTTTGCCGCGTGGTTCCCGTGCAAACGACGCGAACCGTGCGGCGATGCGTGGGGCATTGGGAAACGCACACACGCGAGGTTCCCGACTGCGGCGGCTGTGGCGTGCGATCTGTTTGTTGCCGGGTCTGGGTTCCGAAATGGATCACCGAAGAAGTTCCCTGCACGACGTACAAAACCGAATACGTCGATGTTCCCTATACCTACTGCGTGACGCTCTGCAAGCAGGAAACTCGCACATGCGAGGTGCGCCATTGCAG
Source organism: Planctomycetota bacterium (assembly GCA_024276655.1). Classification (GTDB taxonomy): domain Bacteria; phylum Planctomycetota; class Planctomycetia; order Pirellulales; family Pirellulaceae; genus SZUA-33. Next base: position 8,875 of record JAJRWU010000141.1, on the reverse strand, counting down.
CTATCGAACCGAACAGCGCACGGGAACGCGTCGGGTTTGCTCGGTTCGCCGTGAAAAGCGTGAACGCACGGTTCAGGTGTGTGCGTATCGCCACGAACAACGTAGCCGAGATATCGTCGAGAACTACTGCGTTCCGGAAGCCCGCACGTACACGCGGCAAATCAGCGTGTGTCGCCCTGTCGCGGAAGTGGTCACGCGAACGCGCTCCGTGTGTGTGCCGCACACGGTAAAGAAGGAAGTACAGGTTCGCGTCTGCAAGACGGTCACGAAAGTTATTCGGGTGCCGGTCTGCTCGTCGTGCGGCGGTTGTGGCGGTCGCCACAGACACTGCCGCTAACGCGGGGCGGTTCGCCTTTGCTTCGAGCGGAAAATTAGTGTCGTAGCCACGCTCGCCAGAGAGCGTGGGATGGTTCACTGCTCACCCACCGTCTGGCGACGATGGCTACACAAATGCGACCGTTATTTATCGAGCGGTGCTTTCCCATATTTTTATTGACGTTTGGCCACGAACGCCGATAGAATGTGGGCAGGTGAACGGGCGCTCTTGTAGCGTTCGGCCATTTTCGGCGGGTGGGAGCGTCCGTCGTACAGGTTGGGAGCAGTCCCGAAATAAGTTCTCGGTTGTAACTCGGAAAAGCCCGGCATTTTCAAAATGCCGGGCTTTTAATGCGGTAGGTAAATTCGGGACTGTTGCTTAGCGGTTGGTAAATTCTCATCCGCCGCTCGCCCTATTGGCGATGTGCAGAAGGAACCGTGTGGCATGAAGGTGTTTTTGTCAATCCATCGAAATCTGCTGGCTTGTCTTGCGGGGTGCGGTTTTTTCGTTGCCGCGGCCGACGCCCAAATGGCGCACGTAACCGCGCCGGCCGTCGGGGCCAATCATCAGTTTAATGAACGCATGGGAGTCGGCTTCGGCTTTGGCATTCACGGCGGCGGTTTGCCGGGCGGGAACGGCGGCCGTTCGTCGGTGGTGGGCTTAAACCGATTCGGTCTGTTCACGCCACACCTTCAATTCCAGCAGGGCGGCGGCGGGTTCGGCGGAGCGCGTGGCGGCGGCTTCGGTTTTGGCGCGCACGGCAGGGCGGGCGGGTTCGGCCTCAACTTCTTCGGCAGCCAGGGAGCGAGCAGTTCGATTGTTTCGCAGTCGCCTTCGGTTACGGTGCTCAATGGCGCCACGGGGTATTTCTTTCACGGGCAGACGCGTTCCTTTGTGGCCGGAGTGACGCCCGTCGTTGGCGGATTCCAAGGATACTCGCCTCCTCCCCAGAGCGTGCTGCAAGAACGGCTGTGGCGGTTGCGTAACGAGACGATATCGTCTCGTGCATCGGGCAAACGCTCGTCGGCGCGTGCTGGCGCGGCGGCTGCCGCCCACCAACCGCTTGCTCCCGCCGCACCTTCTTCCCGGTTGCCTATGAACGACGACCCTCCACTGATCCTGAAAAAACATCGTTAGGAACAGTCCTGAATTTACCTGCCGAATTAAAAGCCCGGCTCTTTTGATAGCGTCGTCCCCGAAACTGGTTAAATCAGGCAAGTAATTCTCGAACGCTCCTGAGGCGAGAGGCGGGAAAGTTCCCCCTTTCTTTGCGAACAATCCGACTACCTCCATGGCCGCTGGTCCTCACATTTTGTTGTTGTGCGAGCATCCTTCGCTCAACGGCGGGGAGCAATCGTATTTGGCCGTGTTGCCAGAGGTGCTCTCGGCGGGGTTTCGTGTCACGGTTGCGGCGCCCGCTGGGCCGGTAACCGCTGCTTTCCAACAGGCGCCTTTGGAAACAGCGTTGTTGGATTTGCCGCCGGGTTCCGCCCCAGAACAACGCCGCGCGAGTTTGGCGGCGGTGGTGCAGCGCGTGAGGCCCGATGTGCTCCATGCCAACAGCCTCGCGATTAGCCGTTTGGCGGGGCCGCTGGCTGAAAAAATGGGCCTGCCTTCGCTGGGCCACTTGCGAGATATCGTCGGCGTGAGCAAGCGGGCCATGCAAGACATCAACACGAATTCGCGGCTCTTGGCTGTTTCTCAAGCGACGCAACATTTTCATCTCACGCAAGGACTGGCCGCTGAAAAAACTCGCGTGCTTTACAATGGCGTCGACGCCAACCGCTTCCGGAAACAGCCGCCAACGGGCTACCTACACCGGGAGCTTGGCCTGCCGCCGGAAGCGAAGCTATTGGGGGCGATTGGTCAGCTTGGCGCCCGCAAGGGGCTCGATGTTCTATTGCGTGCGGCGGAGGAGTTGTTGGCCTCTCGTCCAGATTGCCATCTCGTGCTCGCCGGCGTGAGGCAATCGCAAAAGTTGGAGGCCATCGAATACGAAGCCCGCCTACACCGGGCGCAGCATGCACCGCCGCTAGCGGACCGCGTTCATTTTCTTGGTTTTAGAGACGACATGCCGCGTCTGTTGAACGAGTTGACGTTGCTGGTCCATGCGGCGCGCCAGGAGCCGCTAGGACGCGTGCTGTTGGAAGCCGCCGCTGCGGAAACTCCGCTCGTGGCGACGGCTGTCGGCGGGACGGAGGAAATTTTTCCCGCCGCCGAATTCGCTGCTTTCCTAGCCCCGCCCGACAACGCCGCCGCGCTGGCCCATCAGGCGGGCCGCCTGTTGGAATCGCCCGCTTTGCGAACACAACTCGCCTCGGCGGCGCGAGCGAGAATGCTCTCGCACTTTTCCGTGCAACGCGCCGCGGCGGGTTTGATCGAGCAGTATGCGGCGCTAGCTCGCGGGCGTCGTTAGTCGGGACTCTTTACGCGATGCGAACCACAAACGAACGACTAAGGCGAGCGGCAGATAAAAATATACCTAAATACCAGCACGATGCGCAAGCGAGTGAATCAGCAAACGGTCATTCCCGCGCAGGCGGGACCCCAAAAAAACTCTCTGACTCCCGCTGCGTGCGGGTAAGTGATTTTCTGCCGCTCGCCTAAAAAGATTCACCACGGAGAAGCCCGGAATTTCATGAACTGAAGACAACGCCCAACTCGGTGCTCTCTGTGGTGAAAAAAACTTGGAGGAACTTTCGCCAACCGCATGGTTACTAAACGCCGGCCAGCACTTCGCCCGCGCGGCGGCAAAGTTGTTCGGCGGCGGCGCGGGTTTCGGCTTCGGCAATAGCGCGTACTACTGGCTCCGTATTGCTGGCGCGAACCAATAGCCAGGCGTTCTCCCAATCGAGCCGCAAGCCGTCCAGCCGATTCGCCTTGGCGTCTGAGAACGTGGCTTCTAGGGCATTGAGCGCGGCGGGGATTTTATCGCGATCCAGCGAGACTTTCGTCTTGTGGATTTCATAATGCGGCAAGTCGGCCACGATTTCACTGATCGGCTTGTTCCGCGCGGCCATGAGATCCAACACCAACGCCATGCCGAGCAGGCTATCGCGCACATAGCCCACGCGAGGATCGATCGGTCCGCCATTTCCCTCGCCGCCGAACACGGCGTTTTCGCGTTGCATGCATTCCACCACGTTGGCTTCGCCCACGGCGGAACGGAAACAAGTCGCGCCATATTTGTCGGCCAGGTCGGCGGTCATGCGGCTGGTGGAACAGTTTGTCACGACGGCGCCCGGCGTCTGGCTGAGCACGTGCTCCACGCACAGGGCCAGCGTGAATTCTTCGCCGATGTAGTTGCTCTGTTCGTCGATAATGGCTAGGCGGTCGGCGTCGGGGTCTTGGCAAAAGACGACGTCCGACCGCGCGGCCGCCGCTTGTTGGCAAACCGTTTGCAAATTTTCGGCCGTCGGCTCCGGCGTGTGTTCAAATTGGCCGTCGGGCTCCCCGCCCAGCAGTGTGACCGTGCAGCCGAGTGCTTCCAACAGAGGCCGCCCCAACAAACTGCCGGCGCCGTGGTTGGAATCGAGTAGAACGCGGTATTTTTGCTCCGCGATACGCGTTTGGTCGACGCATTCCAGCACCCGGCTGAGATGGACGCCAGCCGATTCGGTGTCGCGCGTCATCCGACCGATATTTTCAGACGCAACCCAATTCGGCGTTTGTTCGTGGTAACGGGCGAGCACTTTTTTTCCGGCAGCGGCCGTGAGCACCGACCCGGCGGGCGAGAAGAGCTTCATGCCGTTGAATTCCGCCGGGTTGTGACTGGCGGAAATTTGAATGCCGCCAGCCGCTTCAAGATGCCGCACCAGTACGCCGGTGGTGGGCGTGGCCGCGATATCGGCATCACATACGTTGCGACCCACGGCGCACAGTGCGGCGCCGATGGCGTCGGCCAACATGCGGCCGGAGGCGCGGCCGTCGCGCGTGATCAGAATACTTCCCGGCGGCAATTCGGCCGCGAAAGCACAGGCGTATCGGGCGGCAATTTCGGGTGTCAGCCCTTCGCCAATCACGCCCCGCAACCCCGACACGCTAATAATCAATTCACTCATTTTGATGTTCGCTCCCGCCTTAGGAAGTTCTGAGAAGCCCGGCTTTTTGAAAAAGCCGGGCTTCTGAACCGGAGTGTATTTTTCCACGCCGGTTGGAGTAGGTTCACCGCCCATGCTTTTTCCATCTCGGCTCTGGCGGGCAATATACCTGGGCGGCGGCGGACCGGCAATTGATGTCTTGCCGCCCACCGTTGGAGTTCACGCTTCAGCGTGCGTCCAAGACAAAAACACGCTAAAGCGTGAACTCCAACGGTGGGCGGCGAAGTGCGCTGCCGCGCCGCCGACGCGCCCTTGATACCGATACGCCGCCAGTCGTAAAATCAGTGAGAACCTCAATCGACACACACCTCCTTGGAGTGACACGAGCGATGTCGCACACATCCACCGACCTGAACACCGAAGCCGCTCTTGATTCGCTGGAAAAAGCGGGCCGCGAAGAAAAAATCACCGCCGCAGCCGCAGCCAACGTCAAAATCTGGCTGACCGAACCACGCTACGCCGAATACGCCCGGCAAGTCGCGCAACTGATTGCCGACGAACAATGGCAACAGTTGGACGACATCTTCTGGACCATCATCCCCTTCGGCACCGGCGGCCGTCGAGGGCGCATGTTTCCGGTCGGCACCAACGCCATCAACACGCGCACCATTGGCGAGAGCGCCCAAGGGCTGGCCGATTATGTGAAGAGCCAGGCGGCGGGCGAAGGGCAACTTTCCTGCGCCATCGCCTACGACACCCGGCACAAATCGCGCGAGTTCGCCGAGTTATGCGCCGGCGTGATGGCGGCGGCCGGCATGAAGGTCTATTTTCTAGACGGCTACCGCAGCACGCCGGAGTTGTCGTTTTTGGTGCGATATAAGAAGTGCGATTGCGGCGTGATGGTTACCGCCAGCCACAACCCTCCCAGCTACAACGCGGTGAAAGTGTATTGGTCGGACGGCGCCCAAGTGACGCCGCCACACGACAAAGCCGTGATCGAGCAGGTCGGCCGCGTCGAAGATATTACCTGCATGCCGTTCGCCGAAGCGATTGAAAAGGGGCTGGTCGATTTTTGCCAAGAGGAGGTCGATGCGGCCTTCACCACGGCGGTGCTGTCGCAGGCGACGCCCGGTCCGCGTGAAGTGAAAATCATTTATTCGCCGCTGCATGGCGTGGGTGAGTCGGCGGTTTGCCCGGTGTTGGCGGCCGACGGTTTTGAAGACGTCGAAGTTTTTGGCCCCCACGCCGAACCAAACGGCGATTTTCCCAATGTGCCGAATCATGTATCGAACCCGGAGAATCCGGCCGTGTTCGACGCCATCATTTCCCGAGCACGAGAAACCGGCGCCGAACTGATTCTGGCCACCGACCCCGATTGTGATCGACTAGGCTGCGCCGCGCCGCTGACAGCCAACGCCGGCGGCGCGTGGCGCGCGTTCACCGGCAACCAAATCGCGGTGCTGTTGGCCGACTACGTTTTGGAGCAGCGCCGCGGCAGCCTGAGCCGCGAACATTATTTGGTCACGACGCTGGTCAGCACCGGCATGCTGCGCCGCATCGGAGATTCCTACGGCGTGACCACCTACGACGATTTGCTGGTAGGTTTCAAATGGATCGCCAAGAAAATGGACGAAGCCGGTCCTGGGAAATTTGTCTTTGGGGCGGAGGAGTCGCACGGTTATTTGGTCGGCCAATACGCCCGCGATAAAGACGCCGCAGTGGCTTGCATGCTGATGGCGGAACTGGCCGCCGGCGTGAAGAGCGCCGGGCAATCGTTGCACGAAAAACTCGATTCGCTCTACTGGCAGCATGGTTATCACGCCGAGCGATTGTTGAACCAGCAGATGGAAGGCTCCGAGGGCATGCAGAAAATGCAGACGCTCATGAGCCGCTTTCGCAGCCAGCCGCCGGAATCGTTGGGCGGCTTGAAAGTGGCCGCCGTGCGAGATTATCAAAACAGCCAAATCACCCGCGGCGGCGCGGCGCCGGAGCCGTTGGTTGGCCCGGTAAACGATCTCGTGATTCTCGATTTGGCGGAAGCCGGGAACTATGTCGCGGTGCGGCCTTCCGGCACCGAACCCAAGGTGAAGTTCTACATGTTCACCTACACGCCCGCCGAAATGTTGGCCGATCTCGACCAAACCCGCGAAGCAATGGACGCCCGCCTCACCGCCTTCGAACAAGACCTGAAGCAAGTAGCCGCATCCACATAAGCCGCCCACCGTTGGAGTTCAGCCTGCCTGTAGGACCGGCGATGATTACGCTACTGTCTTCTCATTATTTTCTCACAGGCCTTGAGAGAAGACAGTAGCGTAATCATCGCCGCCGTGCAAGGGGCCGTCACGCGCAACTCTAGTTGACTATTCACGAAAACAGGGTAGTATTCGTGAAAACAGGGTGCATTTATGTCGACGCAAACACTATCTAACAAAATACTTAGCCGGATTTACAGCAAGAAGAGGGGGTGGGTCTTCACTCAGGTCCATTTTCGAGACTTAGGAAACGATCCTGGCGTCCGAAAGGCCCTCCAAACCCTGTCCGACCGGAAGACAATCCACCGGCTTGCCCGGGGGCTGTACCTCTATCCGGAGACGCATCCCCAGCTTGGTGTGCTTTCTCCCACTCCCAATCAAATTGCCCAGGCGCTCGCCGGAAAGGATGACCTGCGAATTCAGCCCTCAGGCGCCTACGCCGCGAACCTTTTGGGGCTTTCCGAGCAAGTGCCGGCGAAGGTTGTTTTCCTAACCGACGGAACCAACCGCACCATCAAGGTCGGCAATCAGGAGATCATTCTCAAACAGACCACACCTAAGAACATGGCCACGGCGGGCCGCACTAGTGGCTTAGTGATTCAAGCGCTGCGTTATCTGGGGCGGGAGCACGTCGACGATTGCGTGATCGACCGACTAGCCGCGCGACTCGATCCCGACGATCGTCGTCAGCTACTCAAAGACATTCGTCACGCTCCGGCCTGGATAGGCGAGATCTTTCGACGCCTAGCGGAAAAGGACGAATAAACCATGGACGATTTCGCCAAACAGCCGAGCGATGAACGCCGCCTCTATTTCGAGCAAGCCGCCACGCGTCTTGGTCTCAGCGTCCAGATCATCGAGAAGGATTTCTGGGTCTGCTGGAGTCTGCGTCGACTGTTCTCGCTGGATGAATTTCGCGACCACCTGACGTTCAAGGGCGGAACGTCTTTATCCAAGGTGTACCGGGCGATCGAGCGGTTTTCAGAGGACGTCGACGTAGCCATCGAACGCAGCTTCCTGGGATTCGGCGGTGAGAACGACCCAGAAAAAGGCGCCAGCGGACAGGAACAGCGCCGACGCATAGACCGGCTCAAACTGGCGTGCCAAGCAGCGGTCGCGGATCGACTCCAACCACGGTTACGAGAGGCGATTGCGGCGGCCCTCGGCCGGGAAACTGGCTGGGAGATGTGGCTCGATCTCGATGATCCAGACAAACAAACGCTGTTGTTTCAGTATCCGCCGGCGCTCACTGAAACATTGAGTCCCTACTTTGCGGCGTCGGTGAAGATCGAACTGGGCGCCCGGTCGGATCATTTTCCGGTCGAGAACGCGACCGTGACGCCGTACTTGTCGGAGGCCATCCCCACCGCATTGCGTGACGCGCATGTTCACGTGCGAGTTTTAACGGCCGTCCGAACGTTCTGGGAAAAGGCAACTATCCTGCATATGCTTCATCATCAGCCCGCAAGCAGGAAGCTCGCGCCGCGAATGTCTCGTCATTATTACGACGTCTACCAATTGTCACACAGTCCTGTTTGGGAACAAGCACTCAACGCGATGCACCTCTTGGAGAGAGTCGCCGTTTTCAAAGGAGTCTTCTTCAAGGCGGCGTGGGCCAAGTACGCGGAGGCGCGGCCAGGAACGCTGCGGCTCGTTCCCGACAAACAGATCATTGATGCGCTCACCCGGGACTTCGGCGCGATGCAGCCGATGTTCTTCCGTGAGCCACCGCCGTTCGAGCAGATTTTGGCTCGTCTTTCCGAGTTGGAGAATCGCATCAACGAACGCAAACAGTAGACGCCATGGCATTCAGCCGCCCACCGTTGGAGTTCAGCCTTCCCCACGCGACCAATTCACGTTGAGTTGGCGGCGTTCGTGATCCACCTCGACTGTTCCATACTCAAGTTTGGGAAGTACGGTCGGATCGAATGGCCAATTGGCGTTTGGATGGAGCACGACAAGCGGAGGTATTTCCTCCATCCCAAAAGCACACAGAAGAACCCCCGAGATTGACTCACGTGCAGCAGTAGGATTCTTGTCCTCATCCGGCTTAAGAAATATGGCGGGATATAGATTGGTTGTCAGGTACGTATCGCTTTCTTCTCCCGTCTCGATGTTGATGTCCCATGAGGTGGCGCCGCTTTCACGGACAGGCGAGTCTCTAGGAATATCACCTAGATGGCCTCGAACTGGCTTGGCGCCAAGTACCCGATTGAAGAGTGCTTTCGTTGCGTATTGTAATAGGCAATGAAAGCTCGAATTTCCCT
>JAJRWU010000140.1 GCA_024276655.1 Planctomycetota bacterium | reverse complement strand
TGAGCGTCCTTGCCCATGCTAGATTCCCTCCTAAACATGCTAGATTCACCAACCAACCGAAAAAGCATAGCACAACGCGACAAATGCAGGAATCCAAATCCCATCTCCTCCCGAGGCGGCAAAGTGCGTTCCTGCACCCCCGGCTCGATGCCCGTGACGGTTCAACTTCGGGATTCGGGCCGCATAGGCTATAATGATTACAGGCCGCTGGCCCAGCGGCCGTCCACTTTTGGTAGGCCGATATCCCTCTTCTCGAAACCGATATCCCTCTTCTCGAAAATTGCCGACATGCCGGCCAGTTCCGTTGTTCCGCCGCCGCCCCCTCCACCGCCGCCCGCATTCGAGGCGCCGCCGAGGCAATACGCGCACACCGTGGACGACCAACTGCGGCGCGCCGCTCGGCAGGTGAAGTTTGTCGATCTTGTCAGCGGGTTGTTGACACTGCTGGCCTGCTCGCTGGTTTATCTGCTTCTGCTGGCGGTGGTCGACCATTGGATCGTGGGGCTGAACGCGCCTTCGCGTTTTGTGGCGTTCGCCGGCTTGTTGGTTGGCGGCGGCTATTATTTTGCGTTCCGAATTGGGCCGTTATTGTTGCGGCGCGTGAACCCGGAATATGCCGCGCGGGCGGTGGAGGAAGTCCAACCTTCGCTCAAGAATAGTTTGATCAACTTCCTGCAACTGCGCGGCGAGCGGGGCGCCATTCGCGAAGCAGTGCTGTTCGCCATTGAACGGCGGGCGGCCGAAGACATTTCACACATTTCGGTCGAGACCACGATCGACCGTAGCAAAATCGTGCGGTTGGGCTGCGTCTTGATCGGCATCTTTTTGATAGTTGCCGTCTATAAAGTCGCCTCGCCGAAAGATCCTTTCCGCTCCGCGGCGCGCGTGCTTGCGCCTTGGGCCCGTATCAACCGCCCGACGCGCGTTCGCATCGAATCGGTGACACCCGGCGCGGCGGAAATTTTTCTCGAAAACCATCTGCTGGTAACTGTTCGTTTGCGAGGATTGGCCAAGGGTGAAACGCCCGTGTTACTTTACTCCACGGCCGATGCGCAAATTGTGGATCGGGTAATTACCCTCCATCGGCAGTCCGACCCGAGCGCCTTGGGCGGCGTTGTGTTCACTGCGTCGGCGCCGGGTGGCGAAATCGGAGCGCTGCAAAACTTCACCTACCGCGTTCGCGCCGGCGATGCCGAATCGGAAAGCTACGCGGTGCGCACGATCAACGCGCCCACGATTCGCGTCGAACGCGTCGCTTACGAATACCCGGCTTACACGAAACTGCCGCCGCGCGTCGTGGAGGGCGGCGAACTTTCGGCCGTCGAGGGAACAATCGCCGTTATTCACGCCCGCGCGAATCAGACGATCAAATCAGCCACGCTTGAATTCGATGCCCATGTGGCTTCGAACAATTTGCGGGCTTCGCAACGGCTGAAAACATCGGATCGCACCGCGACGGGCCGCGTCCGCCTGTTGCTGAAAAGCGATCATAAAACCCCGGCGCACCGTTCATACCAACTGCGTTTTTTGGCGGCTTCAGGGCATCGGAATGAGCATCCGTTGCTGCATCAGATAGACGTCACACCCGATTTCTCGCCCGAGGTGGAAATTCTTCAGCCGCAAAAGGCTGAAATCGACTTGCCCATCAACGGCCGGCAGATCATTGAGGTGCGTGGCATCGATCCTGATTTTGGTTTGCGGGAAATGAATCTGCGTATGGTTTCGGGAGGGCGGGAACTGGCCGCGAAGCAACTCCATTTTTCACCTGAAGGGCAGTTAGGCGCCGTGACGACGCGGTTTGTGTTTCGTCCGCAAGCGTATCGTTTGCGAGTGGGTGATCAGGTCGTGTTCTGGGCCGTCGTGGCTGATAACCGGGAAGACGCACAAGGTTCGCCGACGCCCAATCGCGCCAAAACTCGAAACTATCGAATCAGCATCGTGGCCGCCGACCCCACCGCCGCCAATGCGTCGAATTCCGGCCGCTCGAACGAAAACGATCCGGAGAATTCAGACCCCGCCCAAGCGGAAGACGCCCAAACGGAAAACGCCGAAGCGGAAAACGCCGAAGCGGAAAACGGCAGTGGCGGCAAGCAGCCTAGCGGCGAAGAGCAATCCAAGCGTGGTGAAAAAGATAAGGAAGGCAGTGAATCGAAAGGCGGCGATTCGAAAGACGCGTCCAAGGGAAGCGATTCCGAAAAAGGCGAATCGGCTTCCAAGGCTCCAGCTGCTGAAGAGTCTGGCGGCAATAATCCTGACTCGAAGTCGGGAGAAAGCGAGCAAAATCCGGCAGACGCCGGTGAGAAAGGCTCGAAGCAAGGGGAGCAGGGTTCGCAGGGAGAACCGCAAGACCCCGGAGGCGAGCAAGGCGGCGGCGGGGAGGGAATGCAAGGCGAAGCGGGCGACCCGAACGCGGCGGCGGAGCAATCTGGTGCGGACGGCAAAGGCGGAGCGTCGGCGGCCAGCCAGCCAGAAGGCGATTCGAAAAGCGGTTCGCAAGGCAGTTCCGGCCAATCGTCATCCGATGCCTCGAACCAGGGAAATGGCAATGCTTCCGGATCCGATGCTTCCGGGAATAAGGGAGGTTCGGGCCAAGAGGGCGGCGCCGAGCCATCTGCCGGCGGATCGAACGATGGCAATCCTGGGCCGGGCGAGCGGCTTTCGCCCGATGGCGAACAAGATGGCGACGTCTTCGAGCAACTTCAAAAATACATGAAAGACCGCCAACACGATTCCACTTCGGCCGGCGCGCGGAAGCAACCAGCGGAAGGCCATGAGTCTGGAGCGAAAAAACCCGCTGATCAAACGTCGTCGGAGCAAACGTCGTCGGAGGGGGAGGAAAGCGGAGAAGGCGATTCAGAAAAAAGTGGCGAGCAAAGTGGCGAGGGAAAGGCTTCTGAAGGCAAAACCGCTGAGGGAAAGGCCGCTGAGGGAAAGGCAGGTTCGCCCAACGAAGCGGCGCTGCGGAAACAGGGTGGAGAGAAAGGCGGATCGCGGGGGGGGAAGAAACCTGGAGAGAAAGGTTCGCCGCAGGACCCCCAGGGCGCGGAAAGCAAAGCGGGCGATAAGGGAGAACCGAACGAGCCGAAGGGGCGGGCCGGCAAGGAGGCTTCGTCTGAAAACCCGGAAGGCGCCTCCGGTGCGGGGAAGAAAGAGCAACAGGGCGAGCAGTCGGAGGCTGGCGGGCAAGCGGCCAAAAACCAGCCGGGCGCTCCAGAGGCGCAAGAGCAAACGCGTGGTAAATCGAAATCGGGCGACGGCCAACCGCGAGATGATGAAAAAGAGGGCGAAGCACAATCGCCCAGCGGCAGCAAGCATGAGTCGGAAACGGAAGGCGCCACCGATGGCGACCGCAGCGGCGATGGCGGCAAGGGCGGTGGGCAGAGTGGAAAACGCCCCGGAAACGATGGCGCCGGCGCCAATACGCCGGGCGACGCCGGCGCTGGCGCCGCACAACAGCCCGGCCAAGGTGAAACGTCGTCCAAGGGCGGCCAAGATAAAAAAGCAGACGGTCCCACCGGGCAAACAGGCCAGGAGAAAGGGCCCGGCAGCCGGCAATCGTCGGCGGGCGAGCAAGCGGGCAAGGGCGAACAAGCAGGCCAGGGCGAGCCCTCACAAGGATCGAAAGACCCGGCGGCGGAGCAATCGCGGTCGCAAAACCCTGGCCAGGGAAACGGGCGGCCGGGCGAAGGCGGCGGGGCGGCGGGGAATCAGTCTCTCGGCGAGGCCAAGCGGCCGCAAAAAAGCACACCGGCGCAGCGCGATAAAATCAACCTGGACTACGCCCGCCGCGCCACCGACCTGTCGCTCGAAATGCTGGAAGATCAAAAAGACAAGCCCGACGAAAAAATGCTGGATCGCCTGGGTTGGACCAAGAACGACTTGGCCAAATTCCTGCGGCGGTGGCGCTCGCTGAAAAGCGAAGCACGGCAAGACACTCCCGCCGGCAATGCCGCTCGGCAACGCTTGGACGACCAACTTCGCGGCCTTGGCTTGCGTTCCGACGCCGCCGTGGAACGCCGCGCCGGCCGTCTGAAAAACGACGACTTCCGAGAACTGAGCAACGAAGGTTATCGCAGCCAGCCGCCGGCTTCGTATCTAGAACAATACGAAGCCTTCAAACGCGCCGCGGCGCGTTTGCAAACGCCCTGAAGGAACCTTCCAACTTCGCGGGAATCGCACCTTCACCGTTTGCACAGAATACCGAATTGCAGCTAATCTTGTCTTCGGTCAACCTCGTCGATATCCGTCCCTGACATGAACTGGCGAGCTCCGTGACGAATCGTGAGGATGAAAGCCATTTCGTCCCGGACGACGTACAGAATGCGGTACTGCCCAAAGAGCAAATGGCGAACATCGCCACGGGTAAACTCGTTTTCGGGGGCCATTCCGAACGAAGTCGCCGTCGTGCGTAAAATACGGAGCTTCGCGTGAAGTTTTCGACGCCATTTGGTCGCCGCTGCCGGAGAGTCTTGCTGGATATATTTCACGATGTCGTGAATATCGTTCCGGGCGCGATTTGAGAACTCAATCGTGAACGCCATACTTGTCGTCGAGTTCCTGAAAAATGGCGTCCATCGAATGAGTGTGGCCGGCTTCCACGTCTTGGAGTCCCTGTTCGACTGCCGCTACGGATTTCTGCATTTCATCCTCGCTACCGACGCCCATCATTTCGCGATACCGGTCAGCCGTCATCAGGACATAAGACGCTCCACGCACGAAACCGTGGCCTTGTTGCAGCGCATGCTGCTGTTCGGCGGTGAGGTCTGGTTGGTTCATGCCAACATTATAGCACGATAAGCCCGGAGGGCGAATATTGTCGCGGACAATGCAAGGCCTTGGCGTTGTTTCAAGACGATGTAAAACCCGGCTGGTTGACCGTTTCTTTTTCCGGCGGCTATACTCAACGCGGTTTCCCGACGCGTTTTGCCAGGCCAATTTTTGCTGATTCGGCATCCGGGAAACGAAAGCCTGGTGTCTCGCTTCACTCTCCGCGAATGGTATGAAAACCGAATTCAAATACGGCGCCGACGCCACGTTGTCGCTCGAATTTCCAGATGGCACGCAGTTGATCGAGTGTTTGGCGCCGCGTGGCGGTTCGTTGGCGGAGCCCGGCAACGCCGTGTTGGAGGCGTTTGACTCACCTCTAGATTTACCGCCTTTGTCGGCAGCGGTGTTGCCCAGCGATGTCGTGGCCGTGGCGGTCGAGGAAGGACTGCCGCAGGCGGCGGAAGTGGCCGCCGGTGTTGCGCGGGCGGTATTGGCGTGTGGCGTGCGGGCGGAATCGATCAGCGTGTTGTTGGCGAATAGCGACGCGGCTCTGGCCTCCGCCATTAGCGAACTGGTGGGCGAAGCGCCGATTGAGGTGGTCGTTCACGATCCTCACGACCGGCGGCATTTGGCGTACTTGGCGGTCTCTCGCGATGACCGTCCGATCTATATGAACCGGCGTTTGTGCGACGCCGACGTGGTCTTGCCGCTCACGCAATTGCAGATCACTCCGGCCGAGGAGCGTCCTGACATATTTCGCAGTTTTTTCCCCGCCTTTACCGACGATGAAACGCAATCTCGTTTACGCCAAGCGGGCGATGCGGCAAGCGTCGAAGCCGTCAGTCCGGCCGAGGAAGCCGCCGAACTGTTGGGGGTTTTGTTCGCCACCGCGATTGTTCCGGGCGAGAAGGGCGGCATTTTACGCGTCATGACCGGCGCCAGCCGATCGATCCAAGAGCAAGGCCGGAAAATTTGCCAAGACGCCTGGACCTGGGAAATCCCCCAGCGTTCGTCGCTGGTCGTGGGCGCACTGAGCGGCGGCGCGGAATCGCAAACCTGGGAGAATTTCGGCCGCGTGTTGCGAACGGCGGCGAGTCTGGTGGAGAGCGGCGGCGCGATTGTTGTTTGTAGCGAACTGGCCGCGCCGCCGACCGACGATCTCACCTGGCTGGCCGCAGGAGAAGAAACAGCGGCCATTCGCCGCGAACTGGAGCAACAACAAAACGCCGAAGCCGCCGTGTCGCTTTTGCTGGCCGACATTTTGGAGGAGCACCACGTTTATTTGCTCAGCGCCTTGGCGCCCGACTTCGTGGAAGCGCTAGGCATGACGCCCGTGCAAAACGCGGGGGAAATTTCCCGGCTGAGCAGCCACTTTGAATCATGCATTCTGCTGGCCAATGCACAACACATTTTCCCGAAATTGATGCAGCCATGAACACCGAAAACGCTCCCCTCAACTCGCCGCCGCTGGAAGAACAATACGCCGCGATCACCGAGCAGGTCGGCTGGATCGACCTTTCCCAGCGGACACGAATTCGGATCAGCGGGGCCGACCGCGTGCGTTTTCTTCACGGATTTTGCACCAACGATATTCAAAAACTCACCACCGGCGGCGGTTGCGAAGCGATGCTGTTAGATGTCAAGGGCCGCGTGTTGGGCCACGTGTTTGTCGTCCGCCAAGACGACGCCCTGCTGTTGGAGACATCCGCCGGGCAGGCGGAGCGCATCATAACGCACCTCGACCGCTACGTGATCACGGATGACGTCGCCTTTCAAGACCTCGCCAATACGCACGCCGAATTCTTGCTGGCCGGCGACAAAGCGTCCGCCGTTTTGCGAACGCTCTTCGGCCAGCCGCCGCCGGAGGAGAACCTTTCAGGATACAACTGCTCCAGCGCGGGGCTCGATATTTTCGTCATGAAGACGCCGCTGTCCGGCGAAAATTGTTTTCAGTTGATTTGCCCCGCCGAACAAGCCGCCGCGCTTCGCGACATGCTCGCAAGCAAAGGCGTCCAGCAATGCGACGCCACGGTGCTCGAATGCTTGCGCATCGAAGTGGGCATTCCCAAATACGGGGTAGATATTTCAGACGAGAACTTGCCGCAAGAAATTGGCCGCGACACGCAGGCCATCAGTTTCACCAAGGGCTGTTATTTGGGGCAAGAGACCGTCGCCCGCATCGACGCCTTGGGGCATGTGAATCGACAGCTTGTCGGCTTGAATTTTGATCTCTCCCAGCCGCCGCCGGCGGGAACCGCCTTGTTCGCCGACGATGCGGAAGTGGGCGCCGTCACGAGCGCCGCCCATTCGCCCCGATGCAATGGCGTGGTCGCATTGGCAATGGTTCGCAGCAGCCATTGCCAGCCAGGGCAACCTCTTACCGCCGAGATCGGCACGGCGAAAATTGGAACGGCGAAAATCGTCGCCCTGCCGATGCGTTGAGGGAATCGCTCACTTGCTTAGCGATCGGTCGGCGGGCGAGTGTGGCGCCGAGAAAAAGCCGCCGCCAAAACCACCGCCACCGCCGCCAAATCCTCGATAACCTTCGCTTTCGCTCACCAGGGGATCTCCCCTTTTGACGCGCCGAATCACCTCTTCGATGGCGTCGTGGGCGGTCCGCGTTTGACGAATGATCAGCACCGCCCGCAAGCCGGCCACTTGCAGGATGTCCGCCGTCTCCACATTTGTAGCGACCGACTGCTTGGGGGCGGCGTACAATTCCGGCGGCGAGGCGGCTAGAATAATCTCGCCGATGGCTTCCGGATGGGTTTTGCTTTTCCAGGATTCGGGCTGCACCAGTTGCGGCAAAAGCGTTTCCAAACTTTCCGCCACGTTGGCGTGCAAACGATAGTAGACCCGGCTGATTTTATTCTGGGCGTCGACCACGTTTTTTCGCACCCGCGTTGACCGCAAAGCGGTGCGATACGTTTCTAATAAATTCAACAATTCCGTGAGCACGTCTTCCGTATTGGAAACCACCAAAATCCCCGGCCGAGCGGCCGAGATAGCACCGCCGCCACCCACGATATCCCACGAATCACTAGCCGTTTGCGAGAGGATCGCATCGATGAGCGCGTCCGACTCCGCTTCATCGCGGCACAAATCCCGCACATCGTAG
Source organism: Planctomycetota bacterium (assembly GCA_024276655.1). Lineage (GTDB taxonomy): Bacteria > Planctomycetota > Planctomycetia > Pirellulales > Pirellulaceae > SZUA-33. Next base: position 1,619 of record JAJRWU010000140.1, on the reverse strand, counting down.
ACGGCCGTTTTGGGAAGACTTTCGGCTTGTTCGGCCGTGGTGATCCAGAGTACGCCGTCTTGGAGGATCCAGGTCAGGTCGAGGTCGAGCATCATGGCCTGCAAAACGGTTTTCAGTTTGCAGTCGGTCAGTTTGAGGGTCATCGGCTCGCGGAGGCGAGTGCCGTTGTCGTGCAGCGCGCGCAGATCGAGGCGGATGCTTATTTTCGTCTGATTCGCCCCGGTCAAATTTGATAGCTCCGCGATGGCCACCGTCAACGGAGTATTCTGGAAGTCGACGCTGACATTCTCTTCCAGCCGCCCGCGAATCGCGATGTGTTGCGGCGGATCGAAGATAAACGTCTGCCGAGCGGGTTTGCGAATGGCGGCCAACAGCCCCTGGATTTCACGCTGTACGCGATCATTCTGGCTGACGAACATGACGTCGCCCAAGAAGCTCAAAGCGCCCGGTCCACCGACTTCGTCCCACTGGTCGGGAGAAATAGTGCTTTCAATCACTTCGCTGAGCGTTTCGAGGTCGTAACCGGCGTCGAGTAAATCGGCCATGTTGTAGGGCAGGGTTGTCAGCCGTTCTGCGGCCATTTCCTCGGATGTGATATGCAGGATGTCGTCCTCGAAATACCAGCCCAGATTTTGCGAACGCAGCCGATTCAGCAACATGTAAATCGGGGCGTTATTCAGGCGGTCGGAGATGGGGTCGCTCTTCAATACACCGATATTGGACAGCGCGTTGTCGTCGGTCAAGACAACCAACTTACGCTCGGTTCGCAACCACTGGAGTACTTCGAGCAACGACGAATCAGAAAGATCGACCGTCGCCAAGGCGGCCAGCGCCGGCGGCATGAAGGCGGCGGGGTCGATCGTTTTCGGCTCCTCCACGATTTTGGGCAGCTCCGCCGCCGGCTTGGGCGATGGCGCGGCCGTGTTTTGTGCGTGGACCGGAAGCGGTATCGCCATACCCGCCAACAATACGAGCGCACCAACACCACTTGCTCTTGAGCACGTCATGACACATTCCCTAGTCGAAGAGTCTTCGCCCCTGAAGATTCCAGTAATTTCGAAACGCCGTTGCTGGAAACCTCATTTTACCTACGGCGCTCCAATACTCCTAATTTGAGGGAAGTTTCCGCGCGAACGGTGGGAATCGCTATTGACAGCACTGGTCGGTTTGACAGGCGCACCAAGCCCAAGCACAACAGCCGCAAGTATCAGTCGGCGGCCGCAATTCCAGGAGAAACAAGCACCCCAACTCCTACGACCGACAAAGCGGAGTCTTGTGCAACCGCCCTAATCCTGCTAATTGGGTTTAACTAAAACCCACCATCTATCTTGCCGATTCCACACGATGAGCATATCAGACAAATGTTATCGGAGTGGGTTAATGAATGGTGAAACACTACGAGAAGGAATTTTCGCACTGAACACTCGACGGTTTGGTTCAGTTGCGGAAGTGCTAATAATGCGACTCAACAAACTCGGTGTGTTTTGCCCCAGTTGGACGTTGAGTTTCTTGTCTGGAGGATAAGCTAGTCGCTAGAACGAGCACTGCGGCCGGATTGCGCCAGGAATGCACCGCAATTGAATCAAAGTCCCTTGCTTTTGGCCTAAATGCGAAAAACG
>JAJRWU010000139.1 GCA_024276655.1 Planctomycetota bacterium | reverse complement strand
TTGTCGGCCTGCTCCGCACGCGCAAGGCCCTCGCGATGCAAGTATGCGTGGCCTTGGCGTTCGCCGCGTTGGTCGTGATTCGTTGGCCGACCGATGGCTTGGTCGATCTTTCCGGCGAGCAATCTCGGGAGGTGTTTCAGTTGTTCGCCTATGGTTTGATGGCGACCATCGTCCTGCTCGGGCCCACGTTTCCAGCTTCCTCGATAGTGAGTGAAAAAACCCGCGGCACGCTGGCGCTGTTGTTGAATTCGCCGATGTCGGCTTGGTCGATTTTCTGGGGAAAATGGCTGGGCGTGTTGGGCTTTGTGCTGTTGTTGCTGGTGGTCAGCCTGCCGGGGGCGGCGGCCTGTTACACGATGGGAGGCGTCGACCTTGTTCGAGATATCGGCGGGCTCTACGGCGTACTGCTCGTGGTGGGCCTCCAATACACGGCCTTGGGTTTGGCGGTGAGTTGTTACGCGAATTCGACCGACTCCGCGCTGCGCATCACGTACGGCATTGTGTTGCTGGCGTCGGTGCTCCTCTTGGCGCCCCATTACTTCTTTCAGGGGCAACCCGGAATTGTCTCTTGGTTGGCCGAATGGGCGCGTTGCATTTCGCCCGTTTCCGCCATCATGGAGTTACTAGGACACGGCGACGTCGGCGGGCTGATCGCCAAAAAAGGCGTGTTGCCGCGTTTTCTCGGCTTGGGCCTGCTTTCCACCGCCGGCCTTGTGCTCACCACGGTGAGCCGGCTGAACTACTCCATTTTCGATCGTTCCCGCTCCGCCGGCAACATCACCGACGACCGCGGGTTAGCCATGCGGACCGCCCGTCGCGTTTTCTTTTTGGTCGACCCGCAACGTCGCAAACGAGCGATTGCCTGGTACACGAACGCCGTCATGGTAAAAGAATTCCGTTCGCGCCGTTTCGGTCGCTCCCATTGGCTGCTGCGGCTCATCGCGGGCTGTGCGGTGGTCTCGCTGGGTTTGGCGTGTATTTCGACGGTCGGCGTGCGCAACTGGGGCGTCGAGATGATTGGCGGTCTGATGGTGACGCTGCAAGTTTTGCTGATCATCATTCTGACGCCCAGCCTCTGCGCCAGTTTAATCAGTGCGGAGCGGGAGAGCGGCGGTTGGACGCTCCTGCAAATGACGCCGCTGTCGCCCGGCGTCATTCTTCGCGGAAAACTGTATAGCGCGATCGCGACGCTCTTAATGGCGCTCGCCGCCACGCTGCCGGGATATCTGGCGATGGTTTACATCGAACCGGCCATGTATGAGCAAGTTCGCCAGGTGTTGGTGTGTTTGGCGCTAACCGCTTTTTTCTCGATCTCGCTGAGCACGCTGGTGAGCAGTTTCTTCGACAAAACCGCCGTGGCCACCACCACCGCGTATGTATTGCTGGCCGGGTTCTGCACCGGTACGCTCTTGATTTGGCTCGGGCGCGACGCCCCGTTTGGGCAAGGCGCCGTGCAAACTGCGCTGATGCTCAACCCAATGGCGGCCGCACTTTCGGTGATCGGCGCCCCGGGCTTCACACAGTACGATCTAGTGCCGGCCAACTGGTGGATCGTCGGCGCGGCGTCGATGATTATGTTGGCGGTGCTTCGATATCGTGTTTGGCGGCTGACGTTGCCGCAGTAGTTTCAGGTTCTGGCGCCGTAGTTTCAGGTTTGGGAGCTTTGGAGATTTGCCGTGTTGAAATACGCCGAATTTATATGCGTTGTTTGCCTGCTGGCGAGCGGAGTGTTGCCGTTTGCGCCGTCGGCGGCGCGTGGGCAGACCCCCAAGATTCGACATTTGTTGATTGATGATCCTGTAATTCGATCGCCTCCCTTGCAGTATACGGTGTCTGAAAAACTGATGCCCATGTGGGTGATTGGGCTCGAAAAAGGAGACCAAGAACTCAAGTGCCAGTTGGCCAGTTCCTTGATTTTGGCGCACGACTTGGGAATCACCGAATTTGGCGAAACGCTGGCCGCGGTTGGTCGCGAGTTTTCCTCACCGCAATCGACGTTGGCGGTGCGGCTTTCAATGGCGAAAACGCTGGTTGCCTTTGAGCAAAGAGAATCGCGCGAGGCATTGGCCTCGCGATTGAAAAAAGATGGCCTCTTGATGGCCGTCGTTGTTGAGCCGGCGCTGGCCCGCTGGCGTTACCAACCGATGGGAGAAGTGTGGCTTTCGCGCTTGGAAGGCTACGCCGTCGCTTCGCCGACCAGGTTAAGGCTGGCGTTTTCCGGGCTGACCGCTCTGGGCGAACAGCAAGCGGCGAAACCCCTCGAGGAAATCGTCTTCAACACCAGCCTGCGAGGCGGGCTTCGCATCGACGCCGCGCGCGCCTGGGGAGAGATCGTCAACGCCGGCCTGGAAGATGCCTCAGAGCGGCTTGCTGAGAAAAAGTCGCCCACCCAGATCGAAGAACTGGCCGCCGTTTTGTTGTTGCGCCGGCATGCAAGCGACCAAGCCGTCGCGCTGCTCAAAACATGGGGACGCCACCCCAACCCGGCACTCGCGGCGCTCGCCCTGCAACGGTTGCTTGAACTCAATCCTGATTTCGTTCTTGAAACGATCAAGGAAAACATCGTCCATCCCGACGCCAACATTCGCACCATTGCCGCACACGCCTTGATCGCCCGACCCAGCCAAGAGCATATCGCGTTGTTGGGAGAAATACTGAACGACCCTCACCCCGGCCTGCGAAAACATGTTCGTTTTGCACTGACAAAATTCGCTCAAGACGAAAACCTGCGTCAGACGGTTATCGATCAGGCCATGCAAGTACTGCAAGCTGATCGGTGGGCGGGGTTGGAGCAAGCTATTCTTTTGTTGACCGATCTTGACGTCAAGAAGGCGGCCAAACGCATGGCGGAACTGCTTGATTATCCACGCAGCGAAGTGTTTATTACCGCCGCTTGGGGGCTGGGCCGCTTGCGCATCGCGGACACAATTCCCGCGCTCGTGAGAAAAGCGGAGCAGCAGGCCGAGGGAACGCGTCTGGACCGGCCCCATAAAGATTTTGGTTTGCAAGCCGAATCAAGCCAGCAACTTGCACATGTTTTCGAGGCCCTCGGCGCCTTGGACCACAAACCGGCGGAACCCTTAATGAGGCGTTTCATACCCAAGAATGCGCCCTATATGGAAGAATCTCGGTCGGCGGCCATCTGGGCGTTGGGAAAAATGTACGCTGGAAAAGCCCACCCCGAACTCACAGACTTGTTCATTGCGCGCTTCAACGATTTTGCTTCCGTGGTTCCTGAAATCGAAATGGTGCGGATGGCCAGCGCGATTGCCCTGGGCCGGATGAAAGCCGCCAAGGCGGCGCCCTCCTTGAAGTCGCAATATGAGTACGAGACCGCCACGGCGCCGATCAGTGTGGCGACAGGATGGGCGATCTCGGAAATCGAGAACACGGAATTCCGAGTGATCGATGCTTGGATCCAACCACGCTCCAATTGGGTTCTCGAACCGTTGGAATAGCGATTTTGAAGGAGTTTCTCGCTTAGCCCGCATGTACTTAGCACTTAGCATCGAGCGGAAAATTAGTGTCGTAGCTATGCTCGCCAGAGCGTGGATGGTTCACTGCTCACCCACCGTCTGGCGACGATGGCTACATAAATGCGACAGTTATTTATCGAGCGGTGCTTAGAAATAGTCCTGGAATAAGTTACCGATCGCGGTTCAGAAAAGCCCGGCATTTTGAAAATGCCGGGCTTTTAAATCCCCGAAAATGACTCTTTCCGGCTTCGCGACGGACCGCCCGCTAGGGGCGTTTTCTCGATTCCAGCGTGACCGTGAAGGTGAGTTCTTGTTCGCCTCGCCGCACCACGATTTTTATTTTGTCGCCCGGTTTGCTGTGGCTCAGGGCGCCGGAGAAATCTTCGACGTTGCCAATTTCCAAGTCGTTGTATTTGATGATGATATCTCCGCCGCGCACCCCAGCTTTTTGCGCCGGGCCATCCTTCGCGACGCCGTCCAGAGCCATGCCTTCAGCCGTGCTGGCGTAATCGGGCACACTGCCGAAGTAGGGCCAGTTGCCGCCGCGCGCCACCCGCCGACGAGCAATCTCGATATACTCCGGACGCGACTTGGCCTTCGCGATATGAATTGCCGTTTGGAAGACGAGATCCGTTACGCGGCGCATGCCAACGATGTTCAATCGTTCGAAGTCGTCGCTGGGGCGATGGTAATCTTTATGGTTTCCAGTGAAAAAGTGCATGACTGGAATTTTCGCCTCGTAGAATGAGGCGTGGTCGCTGGGGCCGTAGCCTCCCGACTGTTTGGTAATATCGAAGCCGCTTTTTTTATTGAGTTCGTCGATTAACACGCCGAACGCCTCGGCGGTTTCCAAACCTTGAATGATGAGTTTGTTGTCTTTGAGCCGGCCGACCATGTCCATGTTGAGCATGGTAATTGTTTTTTCCAGCGGCCACAAAGGGTGTTTGACATAATATTTACTGCCCAGCAGTCCACGTTCTTCACCACTGAACGCGATCAAGACAATTCTTCGCGGCAACGGCCCGGCCTCGCTGAGCCGTTTCGCGATTTCCAAAAGCGACGCCACGCCGGATGCGTTGTCGTCGGCGCCGTTGTGAACTTCGGTCGTCCAGGGCGCGAGCGACCCGCCGCCGCCAAAGCCAAGATGATCGTAATGGGCGCCAATCACGACCGTTTCATTCGCCAACGGCCCCTCGCCTTCAAGTACGCCGATCACATTTCGGATCGGCGCCTTTTTTCGCACGATTTCCGTTTCTCCAATAGCCGTCACCGTGAGTTCACGGCTTTGGGGTTTGAAGGAGTCGTCAATTTCCTGCTCCACTTCGGCCAGGCTTTTTCCCAACGCCTTATCCAAGACCGGCGCCAAAGCCTTGCGTTTGCAGAAAAAGATGGGGATTTGCCGAGGCGACCCATTGGCGCCGGCGCCGGTGAACGCAACAAGTTCGTCGAACCCGCCTTGGAGTTTATCGCCAAGGGTGGCAATTTCCTTCGACAGCGCGATGGCCTGTTTTTGGTAATCTTTCGGTTTTTTGGCTTGCAGTTCGGCCAACTTCGCTAATGCTTCGTCGATCGATTTCCGCGCCTTTTTGGCGTCTTCCACCTGGTTGTGATGATCGTTGACGAAAATGATCGCCGCCGCGCCGTGCTTTCGCGCATTAGCGACTTTTGTCGAGAAAAAAGCGTGCTTCGAGGGACCATCTCCGCCGCCCAACGGGCTATGTGGATTCCCTTGCGACGGCTGCTTCCGCACGATCAGCACCACTTTGCCTTTGACGTCGACGCCCGCGTAGTCGTCGTACTTTGCTTCCGGCGCGGTCACTCCGTAGCCGACAAACACCAGCGGCGCGGAAAATTCGCCTGATCCGCCCAAGGCCAGTGTTTGAAATTGCTCGCCCAACGTGAGCGACATCGCCTCAGGCCGGCCCTCTTTTTCGGCGCCCGCCGCTTCAAGGGCCAGACGATTCTTTCCAGCCGGGCCAAGTTTGGGGTCGGCGAATATCTCGAACGATTGGAAGGGGAGGTCTTCCCGATCAGCGGGAACCAAACCCAATTCTCGAAACCGTTGGGCGATAAAATCTCCGGCTTGCGTGAGGCCCTCGGTGCCGACGCCGCGCCCCTCCCTTTCATCGGCCGACAAATACTTCACCGAACTGCTAAGACGACTTTCCGATACCGCGTTGGTCTCGGCGGTGGTTTCTGCGGCATTGCTTTGCGCGGCGGTTTTTAGCCCCGTCGCGATACAAACCAAAAGCAGCACCAGCGGAGCGAAACGCCGCAACCGAACGGAACATTGGTCGGGCAAGGGATGGGTCGAACGAAAGGGGGAAAGGGAAATCATCTGCCTCGCCTTTGAACAAAGGAATGAATGTTATGCCGGAAATGGGGCGAAATGTATTCGCTGAATGATACCTCAAGCGGCTGAAAATGTGACGTTCGCACTAGTTATGGCGCCATTGTGTCAATCCTTACCGTGCGGAGTATAAAACCCCGGCATTTTTGAAAACGCCGGGGGTTTTCGCCCGACAACCGATAACTTATTCTTCCGCGACGCCTCACTTCACGGGCGTCAATTCATAGGTTCTGGGCTGCGGTTGGTTCGCCTGATAGATCTTATCTTCAAACGACTTGGCGAGCGCTGCCAGTTCCTTGATTTTCGGCGCGAACCCAGCCAGCCATTTGCCGAATTCCGCCACGGCGGGGTCGTCGGGATTGGCTCGATATTTCGCTTCCTGGCCTCGTTTTACCTTGCGGGTTCGCCAGAGGTTTCGCAGCGGTCGGACCGCCTGATCGGTCCGCTCTTGGTTCAACATCGCGACTGCGAGCGCCTGTTGGTATTGCGGCGTTTTGGGGTTGGCCTGCAACTCAACCTTGGCCGCCAACTGCACATGGGAATACACGCCGACCGACTGGCCATCGATCAGCAATTCATATTTTCCAGGCGCCAAACCGGTCGCACGAAAACGCTCGTTGCTCATTTTGTGGCCGGCCTTGGTCAGCTTATAACCCAAGGCCGCCGACTCCGGCAGCACCCAGGGAAGACTTTTGGCGGTGAACGTGAACTTCAGTGTTTCGCCGGGAGCGATGTCCGACACCACGCCGCGCTGCCCGCTGACCGCCCACTTGCCGCCGCGCCGCACGGCGTTAATTCCCGAAACCTGCCGCGAAGGATGCATGTCGCTGAGAATGGCCATCGCCATCACGACTTGCCCGGCCGCGCCAGGATGCACGGCGTCGGGAATCATGGTGAAGTTGGGATTGGTCTTTCGCTGCTCGAAGGTGATATCGTTCAGCGGGCCGTACATGTCGACGTAGCCCAGCCCTCCCCCGAAGGCTTGCTCTCGCAACCAGGCGCCATAAAACGCCAACACCGCGTTGTAGTATTTGTCGCGCAGCTCGCTCGTTTTTCGCTTGCCGATCTGAATGGCGCGGCTATCGAACATGGTGGGCGCCATCGGCACGGCCGCGGCGCCAATGGCGTCTATTCGACCTAACAACTCTTGCATGCCGGCTTCATATTTGGTGAACACTTCCGGCTCGAAGCGGGTGTATGATCCGTCGTTCATGCCCAGCAAAATGCTGACATACTTGGGTTTGTAACTTGCAACATCTTCGTCGAAACGAATCAGGGCGTCTGACGCTCGATCGCCGCCAACTCCCGAATTGTGGAAACGAATGCGCCGCTCCGGGTAACGCGTGTAGAAATAGTCTTCCACGTATTGGGTGTAGAGGCACTGGTGCGTGATGCTGTCGCCGAGAAATACGAGCGTATCGCCATCGGCCAACTCAATGCGGGCCAACTGCTTGGGAGGCGCCGCGGCCTTTTCTTCCGCCAACGCCTGAAAGGGCAGGGTCAATAAAAGCAGCAGAGCAAACAAGGGTCGATTCACGGCAAGACTCCTCAAGGCGGGCGCGTGAGGCTGATTTCCTCAAAACGCCGAATAATACGAACAGGGAAACGGAATACTCGCGGCCGGCGGCGGCTGGCGGCTGGCGGAAGGTTCCCAGTATAATCCAGCACCGGTGGACAACGCCAGCAAGTGCGAGCGACGGAAAGGCAACACAATGGAATCACCCGCCGGCAAGCTGCATGGGAAAGTCGTCGTGATTGTCGGCGGTACGACCGGGCTGGGCCTTTCCGCGGCCAGGGCATGCGCGGCGCAAGGCGCGCGATTGGTTTTGGTGGGCCGCTCGGCCGAAAGCGCCAAAAAAGCGGTCAGTGAACTGGAAAAAGGCGCCTTGCAAGAACGCGCCACGATGCTCGTCGCCGACGCCGTCTTGCCGGCAACCGCCGAAGAGGCCGTGAAATTGGCTATCAGCCGATTCGGCCGCTTCGACGCGCTCTATCATGTGGCCGGCGGCAGCGGACGTTCCTTCGGCGACGGCCCGTTGCATGAAATTACCGACCAAGCAGTGCCGCGCACACTCGAACTGAATTTGCAATCGGCCATTTACTCCAACCGGGCGGCGGTGCGCGCGTTGATGTCGCAAGGCGGGGGCGGCGTGGTGCTCAACATGGGCAGCGTGTTGGCGTGTTCGCCAAGTCCTAGTTACTTCGCCACGCATGTGTACGCGGCTGCAAAATCGGCGCTGGTCGGACTGACAAAATCGTGCGCCGCGTACTACGCGCCCCACAACATCCGTTTCCATCTGCTGGCGCCGGCGCTCGTGGAAACGCCGATGTCGGCCCGCGCCGCGCGGAACGACGACATACAGCAATTCATTCGCACGAAACAACCTCTGGAAGGCGGCCGCATCGGACGGGCCGAAGATCTTGACGCCGCCGTGGTGTTCCTGCTTTCCGACGGCTCGCGCTATATGACAGGCCAAGTGCTGGCGGTAGACGGCGGTTGGTCGGTCAGTGAAGGTGGGAATCGCGACGATTGAAACACATCGCTCGCACCATTTCACCGCACAGCGGAAAACGCCGGCGAACCAAAAAAGGCGCCGCCCGTCATGGGCGGCGCCCAGCGGAGGACACGGGACTCGAACCCGCAACCCCGTGAGGGGCGCCTGATTTCGAATCAGGTTGCTAGCCAATTCGCTTATCCTCCCGCACGCTCATATCTTAAACATTTACCCTGGAGTCGGGCAAGGCGGCTGGGGACGATACTTCACACGATTGTCAATGGCTCGTTGAACGGCAATACCGTATAGCTTGGCCTAGTAAAATCGCGGTAACCGATCATTGCGAAGGAAAAATATTAGCACACGGAGTTTGCTGCGGCGGACGCGCGGTTTCCAGCCGCTCGATCTGGAAAATCAGGCGAAATCGAAAGCGAATCCGGAAGCGTCCCGTTCTCGCCCGACCGATTGGTCAAACCCCCGGCGGCTGCTAAAATGGCGCTATGACCCGACCATCATCATCAGCAACTTCGCCGCCGTTTTCGCAAGTTCCCAATGCGCAGGGCCGCTTCGGCGATTTCGGTGGACGTTTTGTTCCCGAAACACTGACCAAAGCGTTGGAGCAATTGGTCGAACAGTACGCCGCGGCTCGGCAAGATCCTCAATTTCAAGCGGAGTTGGACGAACTGCTGCGCGACTACGTCGGCCGCCCTTCGCCGTTGTATTTCGCTCGCCGTCTGACCGAGCAATGCGGCGGCGCGGAAATCTGGCTGAAGCGGGAAGACCTCAACCACACCGGCGCCCACAAAATCAACAACACGCTGGGGCAGGCGTTGCTCACGCGCCGCATGGGCAAACAACGCGTGATCGCGGAAACCGGCGCCGGGCAACACGGCGTCGCCACGGCCACGGCGTGCGCCAAATTCGGCTTCTCGTGCGTGGTCTATATGGGCGAGGAAGATATCCGCCGGCAGGCGCCGAATGTCAGCAGTATGCGGCTCTTGGGCGCCGAAGTGCGGCCGGTCACGAGCGGTTCGCGCACGCTGCGCGACGCCACCAACGAAGCCCTGCGCGATTGGATGGCCAGCGTCGGCCACACGCATTACATTTTGGGTTCGGTCGTGGGGCCGCACCCGTTTCCGCAAATCGTGCGAGATTTTCAGTCGGTCATCGGCAGCGAAACGCGCGCCCAAACGCAAGAGCGTTGGGGACGCCTGCCCGATTTGGTGGTGGCTTGCGTGGGCGGCGGCAGCAATGCGGCGGGCATGTTTTATCCGCTGATCGACGACGATGTAGAACTGATCGGCGTGGAGGCGGGCGGCGCCGGCTCCGAACCGGGGCAACATGCGGCCCCGCTCAATTTTGGTCGGCCTGGCGTGTTGCACGGCAGTTATAGTTACGTGATGCAGGATGAAGACGGCCAAACGTGCGACGTCCATTCCATTTCGGCGGGGCTCGATTATCCCGGCATTGGGCCGGAGCATAGTTATTGGAAAGATTCGGGCCGCGTGCAATATTTGCAATGCCCCGATATCGACGCCCTGCGAGCCTTCGACGCGCTCGTGCATTGTGAGGGTATTCTGCCCGCCTTGGAAAGCTCGCATGCCGTGGCCAAAGCGATGACACTCGCGGCGCAGCGGCCGCCGGAAGAAAAAATCGTGGTTTGTCTGTCGGGACGCGGCGACAAAGACTCCCTGGAAATTTCCCGCCTGCGTGAAAAAATGATGCCCTAGGCGTCGCGGAAGAATAACTCGCCGGTGGCTGACACGGAAAAGCCCGGCATTTTCAAAATGCCGGGCTTTTAATTTCGGCAAATAAATTTCGAGAATACCCTCAGGCCGCCATGTCCTCCATCGACGAAACCTTCCAACAACTCCGCGCCGCCGGCCGCAAGGCTTTTATCCCTTTCATTACCGCCGGCGATCCCGATCTCGCCATGACGGCGGCGTTGATTACCACGCTGGCCAAGAACGGCGCCTCGCTGATCGAGATAGGCGTGCCGTATAGCGACCCCGTGGCCGATGGTCCCATCATTCAGGCTTCGTACACCCGGGCGTTGAACAGCGGCGTCAAACTGAGTGCAATTCTCAACACCACTCGGGCCGCCGCCGCCAAAATTAAAACGCCGCTCATTTCGATGATCAGTTACGCCATCGTGCATCGGCATGGACTGGAACAATACGTGGCCGACGCACAACAATCGGGGCTCTCCGGCGCTATTGTTCCCGATTTGCCGCTAGAGGAATCGGCCGCCTTGGCCGATATCTGCCGCAAGGCCGACTTCAGCCTGATTCAACTCGTCACACCCACCACGCCCCGCGAGCGAGCCGTAAAAATCGCCGAGAACTCCACAGGATTCCTGTACTATGTTTCCATCGCGGGAATCACCGGAGAACGCACCGCATTGCCCGAGCGTTTGCTGGAGGAAGTTTCCTGGTTGCGCGAACAGACGCCGCTGCCGGTGTGCATCGGCTTCGGCATCAGCCAAGCGGAACACGTTCGTCTGCTCGCGCCGGTGGCCGACGGTTTGATCGTCGGTTCGGCCATTGTGCGCCGCGCGGCCGAAGCGCAAAACCGTCCGCGAGAAGAAGTGCTCCGCGAAGTTGGCGCGTTCACCGCCGAATTGGTCAGCGCGCTGGGGTGACCGCGAAAGGCCAGAAAACAAAATCTCGCCGATGTTCATCGGCTGTGCGATTGCATGGCATCGTCAACTTGGGCCGATATAATTGGCGCCCGTCCTCTGCGGCCCTCCGCGCCTTTGGTGCGCCAGGCGAAGCCTGTCTGATCTACTCAAATGAAAGGAGTTGAGCATGATAATTGTTCGTTAATCATGTAGCTGAGGAGGCGATGTTCTCGGGGTAACCCGGTCGTT
>JAJRWU010000138.1 GCA_024276655.1 Planctomycetota bacterium | reverse complement strand
TGCATGCGCCGACATCAACCCCGCCGCCACCGCCCCGCGCCCGCCATGCCGGCAAATTACAAAATCCAAAAAACTTCGCGCCGCTCCCCCGTCCCAACCCGAATTCCCGGACGCTATTGGGCAAAGCCAGTGGCACACAAAGCACATCGCAAATGGGAATGTAGCAGTGCCGCCCCGCCGTTTCCGGTGAGAACCGCCTCGTACCGTTTTGCAATATCCCGCGTGGGTTCCGGCATGATAGCTCCCGTACTCGAACGCTCGACAACCAGCTGCTGTATTGACGCTCGCTATTATTTTGTTGTACGATGATACTAATTAACAACGGTTTAGATTAACGACTTTATCACGAAAAGTAAATGGGCGGCGAACAAAAGGCGCCTGGTCCATAGCAACCCACGGCCAACATGCAAGGAGTAATCTACGATGAACGATTCCACCTCACGACGCTCTTTCTTGTGGTCCGCCGGTGTTGGCGCCGCTGCTTTGGGAATGACGGCTTCCGCCGCGGCCCAGAAGAAGAAGCCGATTCAGGGGTTCGAGGAAGCGAAAGCCGACCCCAACGCTTCAAAAGGCTGGGAGCCGATTTCCGACCGCAAGATTCGCGTCGGCATCGTGGGATACGGCGTGTGCCGTTTCGGCGCCGCTTTCAGTTTTCAAGACCATCCTAATGTTGAAGTGGTGGCCGTGAGTGATTTATTCCCCGATCGCTGCGCCAATTTGGCCAAGGCGTGTCGTTGCGAAAAAACGTATCCGTCGCTTGAGGCGTTGGTCAAAGACGACACGATCGAAGCGGTTTTCTGCGCCACTGACGCCCCCAGCCACGCGCGGCATTGCATCGAAGTGTTGCGACACGGCAAGCACGTGGCCAGCGCCGTGCCGGCGGTTCACGGTTCGCTCGACGACGCCCAGAAGTTGTTTGAAGCTGTTACGGCGTCTGGCCGCAAGTATATGATGTTCGAAACGTCGTACTTCCACCAAGATCTCCACGCCATGCGTCAGATCTACAACGCGGGCGGGTTCGGCAAACTGCTCTACTCCGAAGGCGAATACTATCACGACTCCGTCGAGCAGATCGATTCGTACCAGGGCTGGCGAATTGGCTTGCCGCCGCAATGGTATCCAACACATTCGAACGCCTATTACGTGGGCGTTACCAGCGGCAGCTTCACGGAAGTGTCGTGCATGGGAATACCGAGCGCGAAGAAACTGCTACAGCCGGAGAACAACCGCTACAAAAATCCGTTTGGCACCGAAATCGCGCTTTTGCGCACCAGCGAAGGCGGCATGGCGCGAATGGCGGTCAGTTGGGACACTCCCGGCGACCATGGCGAAAAAGGCCGGGTTCGCGGCCAGAAGGGCAGCTTCTATGGCAAATACCAAGGGCGGGAAAAGAAACTACCGAACACCGATCGACCGCCGCTGCCGCCGGGCGTCCAGGCGGGCGGACACGGCGGATCGCACGGCCAACTCATGAACGAATTCGTGACCTCGATTCTCGCCGACCGCCCGCCGCTGGTCGATATCGCCGCCGCGCTGAACATGACCGTCGCCGGCGTGGTGGCGCATCAATCGGCGCTGAAAGACGGCGAACTGATGAAAATCCCGCAGTTTTCCAGCTAAAACACTCGGCAAAAATGCTTGGCCGCCGGCAAAGATCAAGCGAGAATTTCAGTCAAGACGCGCGGCGCCCCGACGCCCGTGAGGCCAAAGTCCAGGCCTTGAAAACCAAAAGTGAATCGTTTGAAATCGATTCCAAACAAGTGGTACATCGTGGCGTGAAGATCGTGAACGCTAACAGGATTCTCCAGGGCGTTGTAGCCGTAGTCGTCCGTGGCGCCATACGAGACGCCTCCCTTCACGCCACCGCCGCACAACATCATTGAGAACCCTTTGATGTGATGATCCCGCCCGCTTCCCTGGGCCATGGGCGTGCGGCCAAACTCGCCGCCCCAGAGGATCAAGGTTTCGTCGAGCATGCCGCGTCGCTTAAGATCTTTGATCAAGGCGGCTGTCGCCTGATCAACTTCGGAGGCCGTGCCGGCCATGTTTTTCTTAATGCCGCCGTGATGGTCCCAAGCCCGATGGTACAACTGGATGAACCGGGCGCCGCGCTCCGCCAGACGTCGCGCAAGCAGGCAGTTGGCGGCAAAGGAGCCATCGGCGCCCTGGGTTCCGTACAGGTCGAGCGTTTCCTGCGACTCGCCAGAAATATCGATCAAGCCAGGAACCGAAGCCTGCATTTTGAAGGCCATTTCGTACTGTGCGATCCGCGTCGCGATTTCGGGATTATCGACAACATCGTCGCGCAGCGCGTTGAGTTTGTTAACCGCATTAACGACGTGTTGCTGCCCATTTCGGCTGACTCCCTGTGGATTCCCCACATACAACACGGGATCGCCTTTGGAGCGGAACTCGACGCCCTGGAACCGCGACGGCAAAAAGCCGGCGCTCCATTGACGCGCCGCGATCGGTTGGGCTTGTCCAAACTTACCCACCGAACTGAGCACCACGAAACCGGGCAGGTTATCGGTTTCGCTGCCCAAGCCGTACAGCCACCATGCTCCGGCGCTCGGGGCGCCGTTGATCGACGTTCCCGAATTCATGTACGAGTGGGCGGGATCGTGGTTGATTGCCGTGGTGTACATCGACCGCACAATGGCAACTTCATCGGCCACGGAACCGATATGCGGGAAAATCGAACAGATGTCCTGCCCCGAATCGCCATACTTCTTGAACGGGTGTTGGGCGCCCATCACCTTGAGCTCCCGCCCTTGAAGCTGTGCGATTGGTTGCCCCTTGGTGAGCGATTCGGGAATCGGCTGGCCGTCGAGCTTGGCCAAATTGGGTTTGTAATCGAAGGTTTCCAGATGGCTGGGGCCGCCAGCCTGATACAGGTAAATCACGCGTTTTGCCTGGGGCGCGAAATGCAGTGGCTTGAGGACGCCCGTCCACCGCTGGGGTTGCGCCGAAGCGGCCCGCGCCGGGAGGTCGTTCGTATCTAACAGCGAAGCGAGCGCCATGGCGCCGACGCCACAACCCGCGCGGCCCAGGAACGAGCGGCGAGTTTGCAGCAGTCGCATGGGGTTGTTGTCTTGCATGAGATATTTCTTCAATTGCGTGGGGCAGTTGCGTGTGTCAGTTGCGTGTGATTGTCTCGTTCAGATTCAACACCGTTCGGGCCACGTCGGTCCAGGCGGCCAACGGTGCGATATCCATGGAAGATTCTCTGGGCGAGGCGCCGATTGCCAACAGCTTCTCGGCGGCTTGCTTGTGGCTGGAATATTCCTGGAGTTGCTGCTTGTAGAGGTTTTGCAATACGCCGACTTCCGCATCGCTCGCCGTTCGCGATGTCGCCAAACGCATGGCGAAACGTATCCGATCCTCAACTGACTCGCCGCCCTCGCGGCCGATGCGTTCGGCGAACTTGCGGGCCGACTCAACATACGTGGGGTCGTTCAGCATCACGAGCGCTTGCAGCGGAGTATTGGAACGCGCACGCTGCGCCGTGCATTCCTCGCGCGTGGGCGCGTCGAACGCCAACAGCGCAGGATGAAGGAAAGTCCGCTGCCACCAGGTGTACAATCCACGCCGGTAGAGGTTTTCGCCCGTGTCGTGTTTCCAGACCCGATTGGGGAACTTCAGGTGCATCCAATAGCCGGCTGGCTGATACGGCTTGACCGAAGGGCCGCCCACTTTATCGACCAGCAAACCGCTGATCGAGAGCGCCGCATCGCGGACGAATTAGGCATCCAGCCGCCAACGGTTCTGCCGCGCGAGCAGGCGGTTGTAAGGATCTTGCTGGCGTTTTTTTTCGTCCGCCAACGACGACTGCCGATACGTTCCCGACATCGCCATTTGTTTGACGAGCCGCTTCACATCCCACCCATGTTCAATAAAGTCGGCCGATAGCCAATTCAATAAGTCAGGATGCGTGGGCAGTTCGCCCTGCGTGCCGGCATCGCGAAGATCGGTTGAAATGCCGGCCCCAAACAGCAGCATCCAAACACGATTGACGAACACGCGCGACGTCAGCGGATTCTCAGGCGAGACAATCCAGCGGGCGAGGTCGAGCCGCGTCGCTCGCCGGTCTCCCGTTTCCAGTTGCCCGAAGTATGCGGGAATTGCCGGCAAGACAACCGGGCCGGAATCGTCCATCCAGTTGCCTCGCGACAAGATTCGAATTTCGCGAGGCGTGGCTCTGGCATTGGTGATGATCAGCTCCGGCGCCGAATCGTGAATTTTCTTCCGTTCCGCTTGCGCCTGCTTCAGTTCCTTCTTGGCGGCTGCCTGCTCCGGTTTCGCTTCCAGCGATTTGACCGTCTTACTCAACTCCGCGATGCGGGCATCGGCCTGTTTGAGCTTGGCTTGTTGTTGGGGAGTGAAAAACTTGGTGTGTTGGGGCCCGCCGACCGCTTGCTCGTCGATGTCGGCGAAGAACGCCGCCATGGAGTAGAAGTCTTTCATCGTGAAGGGGTCGAACTTGTGGTTGTGGCATTCCACGCAGTTCATGGTCGCGCCCAGCCAAGCACCAGCGGTGTTTCGCACGCGGTCGGCGGAGTATCGGGCGTAGTATTCCTTGGCCTGCGCGCCGCCTTCCTGGGTGGTTTGCAAAAGGCGGTTGTAAGACGAGGCGATCCGTCCTCGCCGCCCGGCGCCTGGCAGTAAGTCGCCCGCCAACTGCTCGATGGTGAATTGATCGAAGGGCATGTTCGCGTTGAACGCATCGATCACGTAGTCGCGATACAGCCACATCGTTCGAGGATTATCACTGTGATAACCATTGGTGTCGGCGTAGCGAGCGACGTCCAACCAGTAAATCGCCATGCGCTCGCCGTAGTGTTCGCTGGCGAGCAAACGATCAATAAGGTTTTCGTAAGCCTGTGGCGAGGCATCCTTGATAAAGGCGTCTACCTCCGCCGGAGTGGGCGGCAGGCCGAGCAGATCGAAACTGAGCCGGCGAATTAACGTCAGGCGGTCGGCTTCCGGGTTCGGCGCAAAGCCTTCGCGTTGCATGCGAGCCAACGTGAAGCGATCAATGTCGCCGCGAACAAATTCGCCGCGAGCAAACTTTCCCGGCGAACCGGTTGGCTTGAGCGCCTGGAGCTTAGGAATCTGGGGCTTGAACAGTTTCTCAAACGACCAATGCACTCGCCATTCGGCGCCCTCGGCGATCCACTTCTTCAGCAACGCTTTCTGTTTGTCTGAAACGACCTTACCGGAATCGGCTGGCGGCATCAGTTCGTCTTCGTCTTCCGAGATGAGCCTCCGATACAACTCGCTCTCCTCGGGCTTGCCGCGAACAATGGTTGCCGCATCTCGCTCGGCAAAGACATCGGCCTCGAAATCCAATCGCAATTCTCCCTCCCGTTTTGTCTCGTCGGGGCCATGGCAGGAGTAGCACTTTTCGACAAGTATGGGCCGGATATCACGGCTGAAATCGATATCGCCGGCCGACGCCGCATCACGCGCGAACAGCGAAAGCGCCGCGACGCCAAGGAGAAGGGCCAAGCGGTGTGATCGAGGCATCTGGAATCCTCACGTTGGTGGGAAGGCGGGCAATCAGGCAGGACGCGCCGAGCATTATTCGGATGGAGGGGAAGCTATGCAGACTACCATTCTAACAGAAATATTTCCCGCGATCTTCTTCCGACACGACAAAACACGGTGTTCGATTGTTTTTCAAACACCAAATGACTACAATCATAGTTTAGTTTAATTTGTTTAGGTTGACGCGGCTGTTCAATGATTGTGCTATTCAAATACGTCAGGGAGGCTGAACAATGACTCGGTCCACGCAGGGCAAGGTTCCGGCGGTCGTTTTGCTGGGGGCGGTCTTGATGTTTCCGCATCTGGCGCGGGGAGAAGAGAGTTCCCGGTCGCCGGCCGTCGGAAGGGAATATCGGTCGCCAATTTGCGTGGTTGCCTCGCCCGATGGTGAAACCGTATACGTGTCGGACCGAACCGGGGGAAGCTTGGTCATTCTCGACGCTGCGGAAATGACGAAACGGGGCGAGATCGCACTGCATGGCCAGCCGCGGGGCCTTGCTCTTTCGGCCGACGGAAGCACGCTCTATGTTGCGGAGCACGGCGCCGGCAGCGTGGCCGTGATCGACACGAAGAGCCGAGAAGTCGTGTCGCGAATCGGCGTTGGCAAGTGGCCCACTTCGCTCGTCACGGCCGACAACACCAAACGGCTGTATGTTGGTAATCAAGACAGCAATTCCATTTCTGTGATCGATCTCGGCCAGCGGCCGGCGGCGGCGATCAAACAGATTCCAGTTGTTCGCGAGCCAAGTTGTCTCGCCGCGACGCCCGATGAGCAGTTCATCGTGGCGGCGAACTTGCTTCCCCTGGGGCGGGGAACAGATCCAACCTTGTCGGCCGCGTTGAGCATCATCGACGCCCGCTCGCTCGAAACCGCCGCCACGGTGAAACTGCCTCCCGGAGCAACAATGGTCGCTGGCGTGTGTATCAGCCCCGATGGAAAATGGGCCTACGTCGTGCATGGACTGGGCCGATTCAACATGCCGATCACACAACTTGAGCACGGCTGGGTGAACACGAATGCGTTGAGCATCGTCGACATCGCAAACGGTTCGCGGCTCGCGACGCTGTTGCTCGACGATTTGACCCAAGGCGCCGCCGACCCGAACAGCATCGTATGCTCGCACGACGGCAACCGGCTGTGGATCAGCCATGCCGGCGTGCATGAAATTTCGTTGATCGAGATCGGCCTGATTCACGAGTTGTTGCACGGAAACGCTCCCTTGCAATCGCCCGCCCTCAAAGCAGGATCGGGAGCAAATATCTGGACGCAAATCCAACAGGACCGAGGAAAAATCGCCGACCTTGAAAATGACTTGACGGCGCTATTCATCGCCGGCGCCATTCGGCGAACTTCATCCGGCGGGACAGGTCCTCGCGGACTGGCTCTTTCCGCGAACGGCCAACACTTGTTTGTGGCGAATTATTACTCGGGCGCCGTCGCCGTGCTTCGGGCGGACACGGGCAAGCTTCAAGGAACAATCTCGCTGGGTCCGCAACCAGAACCAAACGCGGCGCGGCGCGGCGAGATCATCTTTCACGACGCAACGCATGCCTTCCAACGTTGGCACAGTTGCGCCTCTTGCCATGCAAACGAGGGTCGCGTCGATGGCCTGCGGTGGGATTTTCTGGGCGATGGAATCGGCAATCCCAAAGATACGTTGAGCCTTGTCCACTTCGATAAGACCGAGCCCATGAACCGACGCGCCACGATGGCGTCGGCTCGCGATTGCGCGAAGGGCGGTTTGGAATCGACCAACATGCTGGCCTCCACCGAACAGGATGTGAATGACCTGTTCGCTTATCTCACTTCATTGCGGCCGCTGCCGAGTCCTCACCTCACGCCCGACGGCAAGCTGACCAAGGCCGCCGAGCGCGGCAAAGCGTTGTTTGAGGGCCGGGCGAATTGTCTGCGGTGCCATCCTGCTCCGTACTTTACCGACAAAAAAATGCACAATGTCGGCGTGCTCAGCGAGAACGAACCAGATGGCCGCTACGATACGCCCTCCCTACTCGAAGCGTATCGCACCGCCCCTTATTTGCACGACGGCCGCGCCCTGACTCTCAAAGACGTTCTCACCGTGGAGAACCAGCGGAAGCAACACGGAAAGACCGACGCGCTAACCGACCGCGAGATAGATGATTTGGCCGCCTACTTGCTTTCCTTGTAGCCAAAACCGCGAGGCGTTTGGGAACGGTTCCGAATTTACATACCAAAATAAAAGCCCGGCATTTTCAAAATGCGGGCTTTTTTGAGCGACAGCCGGGAACTTATTTCGGGGCCATTCCCTAACCGCCCTTTTTTTTGGGCAGAGTCGGCTTAATATCCTTGGCAAGTTCGGCCACGGTGAGGCCCGCCAGCGATTGCAGAAAACCTTCCTCCAGCTTGGCCAATTTGCGTTGGATCGCACAACGCCCCATCACCGGACATTCGTCTTCGAGCGACAATCCGCAACGATTGGTCTCGATGCCTTCCAGCAGTTCAACGACATCGCGGACCGAGATTTTTTCAGCCGACCGCCCCAGAGAATAGCCGCCCGCAATTCCGCGATGGCTGCGCAACAGCTTTCCGCGCGCCATCCGCTGAACAACATTCGATAAATACGTATTCGAAGAACTGGGCCAGATGGTCAGCATCCATTCGGCCAACTCGGGCAGCGTGGCCAACTCGCCGGCCGGCTTCGTAGCGACATACGCCAAAGCATGGAGGCCATAGCTGAAGCGTTGCGAAAAGAACTGACCACTTGCCACGAATTCCGCCCTTCAAGAATGGGTTGGGTAAAGACAACTAACCAAAGGTAGTTTAATGAGTTTCTCAACTTGTATGATACCTTGCTCGCGGCGCGAACGTCAATCGCTGATCACGCGGCAAACAACAAACCAGCCAACAACGCGTTCTCCAGCAAAACCTAAAAAGACAACAGCAGTTGCCAGATGAATGCGTTGCCGAGAGCGTCGATATCTTGCCATGTCTTTTGGCAGATGTTTTCATCGCCTTCGATCGGGCCGATTTCCGCTCTTTTCTTACGCCACGCATAACACTCGCCGGGCTGCGGTTTGTCGGCTGCGGGAGGCGCCAGGAACGAGCCGGGCCTTGCATGTTCGGGCAACGGACGCGGGCCGCCGGCGGTCAAGCTCCCGCCGCTGTGGCCGCGCGAATAGACGCCATGTTCCAGCGTCGTTTCGGTCATGACGCGGATATTTTCAACGGTCGCATCGTTCTGGATAATCGCGCTGGCGTCTATGATGTAACCGCCGTCTTGTGCAATGCCTTCGATAAGCTCCAGGCAACGCTTGCGAACATCTTGCGGCTCGCCCAAGGAAAGCAACGTATTGGGCAGGCCGCCGCTCAAGCAAAATTTGTCGCCGAGCACGTCTCTCGTTTTGTAGATGTCGCCTTGGTCGAGGTGGTACACGATGCTGCGGTCGGGCAGTTCGGCAAACGATTCGAGGTGGTGGTCCCAACTGCCCTCGGCGTAGAACAGCGTTTGCAGACCTTCCGACCAAAGATCTTGAATGATCGGTTTGAGCGTCGCCCAATAGATGTTTTCGAAGATCTTGGGTGAGACAAACGGCACGCCGCCCCGGTGCATCCAAAGGCCGACCGGCGCGTTTCTCTCGGGGTCGCCGGTTGTTTTTGCAACGTGCGCCAAATGCGGCGCCAGCGCCTCGCAAGCCGCGAGAACTTTTTCAGGCCGCTCGAACAAATCGTCTACCAGCCCCAGATAGCCTCGCATTTTGTCGGCGATGATGTCGAGCGGAGCTTTCAAAATGCCGGCAATCGCGGAAACCGTGCCGCACTCCGTTCGCAGTCGCTCCACTTGAGGACCAAAAGCCGCGAAATACTGCATCATCGCCATGCTGGTTTTCACCAACGCCAAATTGTTCTCAACCGTACACGGTTCACCGATTGGAACCAGCGGCGCCGCGACGCGGGGAAGCCACACGTTGTACAAAAATCCGGTGGGGTCCTCGATCAAGGCGTCGTACTCATCGGGCTTCATGAAGGCTTCGTCGGGCTTTGGCTCTCGGTATTGAAAGCCGGTGTCGGCGGGGATATCGATTCCGGGAATGGCGTAGTATTTGAGCCCCAGCGATTGTGCTAGGCCGGTCCAGACGTAAACCATATTTGGCACGACCGCGTCCCACTCGAAGTCGGCCGCGCATTTGCAAACGGCGTCAAACGCATTCTGGTAGTTGTGCGTCAATTCCTGGCAGGTATACCCGGCATACACGCCGGTGAACTCAGCGGCGAACGGCCGAATGGGAATGCGATCAGGCATTTCATTCCGCATGGCGGTCGTGTAGCGGGCGAACCGCTGCGCGTACCGGGCTTCAATGTCGAGCGACTTGGCCGAGTCAAGAGTCGTACTCATATTGGCGGTCACTCCAAGGAAGCGTGGACAAATTAAATTCTGAATTGGCGTTTGAGAAGCCCGGCTTTTTGAAAAATCCGGGCTTCTGAATTGGCGCGTGGCTTTGCCGCGCCGCCCAAGTAGTTATTTTCGATTCAAAGCCGCGAACACGCGTAGTTGGTCATGGCGCGAACATTTTCCAGCGGCGTGTCGCGGGGAACTTCACAACCGGCGCCAACGATAAAACGGTCGCCAGCCTGACGATGGCATTCGGCAATCGCGGCAGTCACCGAAACAGCGCTGGCGTTGCGAAGATCTCGGACGGGATCGATATTGCCCAGCAAAATTTGCTCCGGCCCCATCGCCTGCCGCGCCGCGGCGATCGACGTGAAGTAATCCAGGTCGACGATCTGGCAGCCCAAACTCCCCATGCCTTCGACGATCGCGTTCGTGTTGCCGCAAATGTGTAGTCGAGCGGCGGCGCCCATGGCCTGGATTCCATCGACGAGTTTCTTCTCATGAGGCCAGACAAATTCATTGTAGAACTTGGGGCCGATCAACGACGCCGCCGCGTCGCCGATGCCGATGATATCGGCGCCCGCATCGACTTGGGCCCGCGCGTAATCCAAGGCCATATCGAGAGTGAAATCGAACAGCCGGCGGATGAACGCAGGATCGTCGTAGAAATCAAACATCAAGGTGTTGATGCCGCGCAGATCAGCAGCTTCGGCGCAGGGCCCTTCCACCCAGCCCATAACGGCCTTCTCATTTCCCACGCGCTCTTTCATCAAACGCAAGGCCTTGACGGCGGCATGCATTCTGCCGCCGCCCAGCGGTTTGGGCGCCGCCAAACTTGCGAGCGTTTCCTTGTTCGCCAACAGCGCGTCGCTCTCGATGATCGCGGCGGGTTGGTCGTCATAGAATTCGACACGCGCCCCGCAGTCGGCTGCTTCTCGCGCCGGATCCGACATATTGCAGACGATGTCGAAGTGGAATCGCTCCGCCGTGCGAATCTGCGCTTCGGCCAAAACTCGAAAGTCCTGGACATACTCCCCGTATTTGACGCCGATCTGGTCGGCGCAAAACATCATCACGACAGGCATCAACGGCAATCGGTCGACCGATTCACCCGCTAAAAACGCCAAAACTCGTTCGCGACCGTTCATCATATTAGACGCAACATATTAGGCGCAACGATTGAGGAAGGTGTGTGTTGGCGTCCGCCGTCACTACTAGACAAACAGGACTGTGGTTGTTTAGTATAGAAACCGTTACACTGATTTGCAAGTAGGGAGCCGTTGCCTGAAACAATCGGCGGCAACCGTGCGAAGGGCAAGAACCGGCGCCAATGTACTGTGTTTTCAACCGAACCGGATAAAAGGAGCATTCCCATGGCAGGCACAGATCGAAGAGATTTTCTCAAGAGCACGGCTGCTGTTACTGGTGCGGCGCTGGTGGCGGCTCCAGCAATTGCCCAAGCTCGCGGCGGCGCGAACGACCGTATCCGAGTGGGTTTGTTAGGCCTGGGAGGACGCATGCGGTCGCACGTGGCGGCGTTGTCAAAATTGGCCGGCGACAATGTCGAGATTGTCGCGATCTGCGACTGCGATCAAAACAAACTTGATTCGGCCACGGAACGCTACCCTGAATTGAAAGGCAAGAAGCTCACCCGCTACAGCGACATGCGAAAAATGTTCGACGACAAATCGATCGATGCGGTTAGCGACGCCTTGGGAGATCGCTGGCATGCGCTATCCACCATTTGGGCCTGCCAAGCGGGCAAGGATGTTTATGTCGAGAAGCCTGGCGCGCACAATCTGTTTGAGGGCCGGCAAGTGGTTGCCGCGGCGCGCAAGTATAATCGGATCGTCCAACATGGCACGCAGAACCGCTCGAGCCCCAATATCATGGAGGGAATCGCGAAGTTGCGGGAAGGCGCCATCGGCGAGGTCTACATGGCTCGCGGTCTGGACTACAAGATTCGCGGCAACTTGGGCCGCGTCAATCCTAGCCCCGTGCCAAAGGGCCTCGACTGGGATCAATGGCTGGGGCCGAAACCCCTGCGCAAGTACAGCCAGTTCTGGCATCGGCGCTGGTACTGGAACCTGGAGCTGGCCAGCGGCGCCTTCGCCAACCAGGCGATTCATGAATTGGATATCCTGCGTTGGGGGCTTGGGCTCGACAGCCACCCGACGCAGGTCACGGCCACGGGCGGTAAGTTTGTTCACGACGACGACCGCACCTCGCCCACGCATGTCGCGATTACGTATCGGTTTGAAAACGCCGAGCCGTTGGTCACTTACGAACATCGTTCTTGGTACACCAACAGCGAGGCGGGTTTTCGCGACCAATTTCCGTTCGTTCAACCCAACTTTCCCGTCGGTACGATCTTCTTTGGCGGCAAGGGCTATATGATCTTCCCCGACTACAGCAGCTACCACACGTTCATGGGGCCCAAGGGCGAACCAGGTCCGAGCAAGGCCGATGAAGAACATGCGATGGCCGACTTGCCGCATTTCCAGAATTGGATCGCCGCGATTCGCGCTCGCGACCACAGCATTCTGCACGCCGAAATCGAGGAAGGCCAAAAATCGATGGCGCTCTGCCTGTTGGCGCGCACCGCCTATCAGGTGGGACGGCAATTGAACTTTGATCCAAAAACGGAAATGGTCGTCGGCGACGACGAAGCGAACGCGTTGCTCAACAAGCCCAGCTATCGCCCGCCGTACGTCGTGCCGGAACACGTGTAGGGGGTGAAACCTATGTATAAACAACAGGGGTATAGCTTGGGGTGCGGTTAACCAACATCATGACAATAGAGGATATTTTCCATGCCGGACACACAACGACAAAAGTTTCCGAAGCAGGCAATGGCCGGCTTGCCGAAATATGGGGCGATGAAAACGAAACCGTTCTGGATGGCGCCGCTCCTTGGCCTGGGTTTGTTGCTGTTACTGTATCCTCAGACCGCCACTGCTCGCGAAACGAAGGGGGCCGATTTTTTCGTCGCGGCCAATGGCAGTGATAAATCGCCGGGAACGCGGGAACAACCGTTTGCATCGCTCGAACGCGCACGCGACGCCGTGCGAAAATTAAAGCAAGCCGGCCTCGAAAAAGAGATCCTCGTGCTGGTTCGCGGCGGCTCGTATGTCTTGAAACAGCCCATACGCTTCGAGCTGCAAGATTCCGGCTCCGACGCACATTCCATCACTTACGCGGCGTATCCTGGCGAACGGCCGGTGTTCAGCGGCAGGCGGGCGATCAAAAGTCGGCGCCAAGCAGATGGCCGCTGGACCGCCTCCCTACCGCAAGTGAAGGCCGGCAATTGGTTCTTCCAGCAACTCTTCGTGGGCGGCAAGCGGCGTCCGCCGGCTCGTGAGCCGGACCAGGGATTTTTCCGCGTTGCCGCGACCGGGCCCGATGACCACACCAGTTTCCAGTTCAAGAAAAACGATCTGCAACGGTACTCGAATCTGGCGGACGCACGGGTTGTCTTTCTACACGACTGGTCGATTTCGCGAGTCGGAATCAAGAATATCAATGAGAAGACAAACATGGTGAGCTTCACCGATCCTATCGGATCCAGCGGACACAGCTTCTTCCGAATTACCGGCTTCGAGCAGCATCCGCGATACTTTGTCGAGCATGCACCGGAACTTTTAGATACGCCCGGCGAATGGTATCTGGATCGGAAACAAGGCGTGCTGTCTTATGTTCCGCGCCCCGGTGAACGGATAGGCCAAACCACGATCATTGCTCCGGTTCTCGAACAACTATTGGTCGTGCGAGGCGATTGCGAAACAGGATCGCAGATCAAGAACCTCGTTTTCTCCGGTTTGACGTTCTCCCATTGCAGCGGGCCGAATCTGCCCTCCGGCTATGCCGGTATTCAAGCCGGTTTTCATGAGCCGCGGAGCGGCGCGCGGGGAAGAAGCCGGATGCCGGCGGCCGTGGTGCTGGAAAACGCGTTTGGATGTCGGTTTGAAAACTGCCGCATTTCCCATGTGGGCGGAACCGCGCTTAGTTTGGAAGGCGCTTGCGAACAGAACCGTGTGGTCGGCAATCAAATTTTCGATGTTGGCGGCAACGGCGTGATGGCTGGCGGGCAAAGTACGTCGTTGCAACTACTGGCCAAGAACAACCTGATTGCGAACAACCATATCCATCACTGCGGCGCCACGTACTACGGCTGCGTGGGGATTTGGGGAGGCATTACCGAGGGAACCGTGATCGCCCACAACGAAATCCACGACCTGCCTTACACCGGCGTTTCCATTGGCTGGATGTGGAACACCAACCCCACGCCCTGCAAGAAAAACGTGGTCGAATACAACCACATTCATCACGTGATGCAAGTCCTGTCCGATGGCGGAGGAATCTACACGCTGGGGCGGCAACCCGGCTCGGCGTTGCGCGGCAACCTGATTCACGATGTTCCGTTGAACGCGGGTCGGGCGGAAAGCAACGGGTTGTTCATCGATGAAGGCAGTTCGGAACTGTTGATCGAACAGAACACGATCTACAACATTGAGCGCAGCCCGATTCGTTTTCACAAAGCCAGCGCCGACCTTGTTCGCAACAATATACTGGTTGCCTCCAAGGGGATTCCAACATTTCGCTTCAACGCCACCGATCCTAAAACCATCACGTTCAAGGCCAACACGGAAGTGTTGGCGGAGAAATGGAAGCCGCCCACGCCTGAATCAACAAAAGCCGGCCTGGAAGCCCACTATCGGCGCCGGCGGCTGGTCAACGACCAAGGCCGGAAATGAAGGCCATGATATCGGCGCAGTCTTTCGCCGAAAGTACTTTTTCAAAGCCCTCGGGCATCATCGATTTTCCTGTGCTGCGCATCAGTTCAACCTGATTGCGGAGTATCACCTGCCGTTTGGTTTCAGGGCCCAGCAGCGTGATGCTGTTCCCGGTTTCGGAGGCCAACATGCCGGTATAGGTCAGGCCGTCGTCCGTGATGACCGTGTAGTTGATGTACTTGGGCTCCACCGCCTGGCTGGGATCCAGTATCGCGGTGAGTAGGGACTGCGGCGTTTTGTTGGTCAGCGAGACAAGGTTCGGCCCAACTTCGTGGCCTTTTTCGCCGATCTTGTGGCACTGAGAACACTTCGATTCGAACAGGGTCGCGCCGCGTTTGGAGTCGCCGTGGGAAGCCAGCGCCGGGGCGAAATTCGACAGCACCTCTTGGCGGTCGGCGGTTACGGCCAACGCCAATTGTTTCTCCAATCGCGAGCGCAAGCCGGCTTCCTTGCGAGCCGCCAAACGCTGCCGCATCGCGATGTCAATATCGGCCGACACGACGTTCGCGCTTTCCATGTTGTCTAGCAGAACCTCAATCCAATCTCGGCGAGTCGCGAGCACCGAGAGAATGCTGGTGCGCAGCGCGGGGCCGTGGCTCTTCCAGTTCGCTAGCAGCACTTCGGCAACTTCACGCGTGGGCCGCCGCGCCAAATGCGAAACGATGGCCTCTTGAATCGGTGCGGGAGTCTGGGGCGCGAGTAACTCGCCCAACAGTTGAAGATCGTGATGCAGGTTCTCTTTCCGCCTTGCCAATAGCCGCACGGCGGCTTGCCGAAGTTGCTGGTCGGCCTGATCGTCGGGAGCATATGTTCGCGCCGTCGAGATCAAGGCGGTTACTTGCGCGAACACGGCTGCGTCAACCCTCGATTCGAGCGCAACGCCACTACCCGCGAGTGCGTCGAACATATCGGCCGCGGCGACAAATTGCCAAGCGGCAAACCGCCCGTCTTGATCAGCGATCACTTTTTGAACCCCGGCCGCGATGGCTTCGTTTTGCTCCAAATGCACGGCCATCGCGAGCAACCGGCCGGCGAGTTTGCCCGCCGCCCCGCCCTGGCGGCAAACCTCCAGCGTTGCGGCCAAGGCGCCAGCAATATTCGTTTTGTTCAGCGAACTCATCACCGCCGCAACCGTGTAAGAATCTCGCGGCTCGGTCATGGCGAGTTGCGCAAGAGCTTGGCCGATGCGCGCGTGTTCCCATTGGCCCAGCGAGCAAGCGACTTGCAAACGAACCTTGGCGTCAGGGTCTTGCGCCAGCGAAAGCACTTTCTCGATCAACTGGGGGTGCCGGCCCGCGAGCGGCTCCGCCAAACGCACAGCGCGGCGCCGAACCGCCGGGTGGGAATCGGCCAAGGCGCGCTCCAGCGCGTCGGCGCCCAACGCGTTCAAACCGTCGAGCGTGCAGAGCGCGTGTAGTCGAGCCAATGGGTTCTGGCTCGTGGCGGCCAGATTTTCCAGCAGCACGGCGGCGTTCGCGTCTTTCCGTTGCACGAGCAATCGCTGCGCTGTATCCCGCCGCCAGCCGTTCGGGCTTTCCAACATCGCGACGAGTTGTTCGGTGTTCATGCCGCCAACTTGCGGAACGCGTTGCGGCGCCTCGCCCTTGCGGTAAATGCGATAGATTCGCCCGCGATCATCGCCCGAGCGATAGAACGGCTTGAGTTCTTCTTGGCCTTCTTTTGGCAACCACTGCGGGTGTTCGATCATATAGCGGTACATGTCCACGACCCATAACGCTCCGTCGGGACCGGTTCGCGCCATCACCGGCCGACACCAACGATCGGCCGAAGCGAAGAACTCCGATTCCTGCTCCTCAGCGGCGCGCTTGGCGGTGAAGCTCACGCCGGCGTCGCGAAGCACGGCGTGGTGAACGAGGTTATGAAACGGCTCGCAGGTGAACGCATGCTGCGTTTCGCGGCCTTTGAAGAGCAACGTGTCGCGATAGATCATCGCCGAACAAGCCGAGGTGAAATGCCCCGACTGCTCAAAGCTGTGAAACCGCTTCTGCGCCGCCTTGACCGGATACACCTTCGGATTCGCCGGCAGCAGCAACTGCTTGCGAGGATCGGGCGGCGCCGCGAAGGGGTTGCGGCGGGTGTAGTAATCTTCCAACACATAATGCCACAACGGGTAACTGTTCTGCTCGCCGAACCAGTTGCCCCAGTCGTCTCGATTACGGCCGAATTGCGAGGGACCGGCCAAAGGATCGAGCAAGCCCTGATCGGGGCGAATGCGAAAATCTCGGCCGCCCAGTTGTGTCACGACGCCGCTGATGGCGGAGCGAATTTTGGTTTGCGCGGCGTAACCTCCATGATGACTGCCAAGCGCGCAATGGACCCAATTATCCAACCCCCAACGCAGTCCGTTGACTCGCAGTTGTTGGTTGCCTTCAAAGAAGCCAGTGTAGAGCGACTTGCGGAGGTCGGCCTTGCCGTCGCCGTTGGTGTCTTCGGCGTAGAAGATTTCCGGCGCGGCGGTGACCAGCACGCCGTTCTGCCAAGGCAGCACTCCGGTGGGAAAATTAACGCCCTCCAGGAACAACGTCGACGTATCGTATTTCCCATCGCGGTTGGAATCTTGCAGGTAGCGAATGCGTCCGCCGGCCTTGCCGTTTCCGTCGATGCCGTTGGGGTAGTCGGCCATTTCGACCACCCAAAGCTTGCCGTCGGCGCCCCAGGCAATCGCCACGGGGTCGACAACCAGCGGCTCCGCCGCGACCAACTCCACGACATAACCCTCGCCAACCCGATGCATGGCCAACGAATCGCGGGGCGATTTCGGCGGCGACTGGGGTTGCGGAGCAGATGCGGCGGTAGGCTCCGCGGCAGCCACGCCTTTGGCCGCGCAGGCGACGAGCAACACCATTGAAAGCGACATGCGCGGGGAAAATATATTCGACATATTTGTTTACGACTCCAACGGAATGCTCAATCAAGCGACCCGAAACACGTCAACCGAAGGCAACGCAGGCCAACACCAGGATAAACTCCAGACGCGCCGTTTGGCAAATGTTGCCGCCTAGCCCCTGCCGGAGTGCGTAAGCGCCGAGCGGAAAATTAGTGTCGTAGCAATGCTCGCCAGAGCGTGGGATTGGTTCACCGCTCACCCACCGTCTGGCGACGATGGCTACACAAATGCGACAGTTATTTAGCGAGCGGTGCTAAGTATGCACCGTGGGGCGGGAAATTGCGTCAACCGTCTATTCGGCGCCGTATAACCCTTATGCGTTTGCGAAGAAGGGAGACTAGGTCGCGAGGAGGCGGAGGTCCGCTGGGAAGAAGCTGGGCGGAAATAAGATCCCTCAGCCGATGAGCGTTAGCTCACGGTTTAACAGCATTCGCGGAGAACAGGACGCTAAGCATCGAGCGGAAAATTAGTGTCGTAGCCATGCTCGCTAGAGCGCGGGATGGTTCACCGCTCACCCACCGTCTGGCGACGATGGCTACACAAATGCGACCGTTATTTATCGAGCGGTGCTAACGCGCTGGGGCTGATCTGCGAGGCGTTTTTGGCAAGAATAACCCAGGCTATCACCCCGCTCAGTCCGAGATGAAATACGGAAGTTATTTTGGTACTGTTCCTTAGGCGTTTTTCCAAAAGGCGCGTACCTACGCGGGAGGTAGGAAGCCATCGATGTCGCCTAGCGGATCTCCCTGGCTGTTTTCCTTCCACTCCGAGGAAACGTCGTCGGCGATGTCATCTAACGCGGTTTCCAGGTCTTGCAAACGATGTCGGCTGCCGGAAGAACCATAACGAGCAAAACTGCTTTCCAACGCCGGCGAATTGGCGCCGAACGACGGCAGCACCGCCTGGTCGGAAGCCGCCGGTTCCGCAGTCGCCAAATTCGCAGTCGCCAAATTCGCAGCGGAAGGACTCACCGCCGAGGGCGTGTCCAGCGTGATTGGCGTCGAAGGCGTTGAAGGGTATTGCAGCGGAGACAAATCCAGCACGCCAGCCGGCGCCGATTCGCCTTCCGCCTCTTGGGTTCTCAGTGCTTGCAGCACGACGATAATATCGGAAGTGCTGACCGAAAGATCGCCGTTCGTATCAACAAACGGAGCGACTCCCGAAGCCGGAGGCGTGAGCACATGGGGATTGCCATTTTCGCGCAGGTCGTTGATCAAGATCAACACGTCTTGAAGATCGACGTTGCCGTCGTCGTTGACGTCGGCCGGGTTTCTTGGGTTGGTAAAACCAGGATTGCCTTGGCTGACGTCAATCGTGACGATGGCCGGCAGCGAAAGCGCGCCTTGATCGTCGCGTACGCGGTACTGGAAGGTGTCTTGCCCGACGAACAAACTGTCGGCTTGGTAGTTGATCGTGCCGTCGCCGTTGAGAGAAAGCGAGCCAAAGTCTGGCAGCCGGTCAACGACCAACACATTCGGACTGTTAGGATCAATCACGCCGTCGATATCGGTGTCGTTGGCGAGAACAGCAATCGTGACCGAGGAGGCTGTCGTGGTGCTGGCGGTATCGGCCCCCGCGACCGGCCGATCATTCACGCCGGTGACGGAAATGGCCACCAGGGCCGTGTCGGATCCACCGTTTCCGTCGTCGATCGTGTAAATGAAGGAATCGGTTCCCGGCGCCCCCACGGCCAAGGCGTTCAGCGCCAAGGAAGTGGAGGGGTCGTACGTGAAGGAGCCATCGGCGTTGACAACCAGCTCGGCGCCCGAAGGCAAGGTGATGGTTGAACCCACATCGGAGGTATTGCCGTTGATCGCCGAGACAGCGAGTATGTCGGTGATATCGGGGTCTTGGTCGGCGCCGGCGCCGGTGTCTTCGCTGATAACATTCCCAGACACCGCCGTGTCTTCATTGGTGCTGTAAATATTCAGCGTGGCCAGGGGACCGTCGTTCACGCCGCTCACAGTAATCGACACCGTGGCGGTGGAGAAA
Source organism: Planctomycetota bacterium (assembly GCA_024276655.1). GTDB lineage: Bacteria > Planctomycetota > Planctomycetia > Pirellulales > Pirellulaceae > SZUA-33. The sequence goes on along the minus strand of JAJRWU010000138.1, from coordinate 23,346 downwards.
CCGCCGTTGCCATCGGTAATCGTGTAGATGAAGGAATCGGACGCTGTTTCACCGGGAGCCAGGGCGCCGAATACGCTTGATGACCTGGGGTCGTATTCGAATGTGCCATCGGCCGCCGTGTCGAGTTTGGCGCCGGAAGGCAGTGTGATGTTAAGCCCGACGGCGGCGGTGCTGCCCTCAACCGCGGAAACCACGAGGAAATCGAGAGCGTCGACGTCAAAATCGGCGCCGAGTGTAGCGTCAACGTCGACCAGCATATTCCCAATAACCGTGACGTCTTCGTTGACGCCATAGCTGTTGTCTATTGCAACCGGCGCATCGTTCTCGCCGGTAATGGTAATGGTAACGTTCGCGGTCGACTCCACGCCTTGGTCGTCGATTAATGTGTAGTTAAAGTCGTCGTTTGCGGTCTCACCCACTGAAAGCCCGTCAAACGCCGGAATGGCCGAGTAGGTAAACTGGCCGTTAACTAAGATCGTGAGCTCCGCGCCCGACGCCAGCACTATGACGTCGCCATCGGATATTGCCACGCCATTGATTCGGGAAATTTCCAGAAGTCCGCCTTCGGGGTCGGCGTCAATTCCATTGCCCGAATTATTGAGAATGAGGTCGCCGCTCAGAGCGGTGTCTTCGTTCACATTGTAGGTGTTATCCACCGCGACGGGGGCGTCGTTCACGCCCGTCACTTGTATGGCAACGGTTTCCGAGGCGAAACCGCCTTGGCCATCGCTAATGGTGTATGAAAATGTGTCGGAGGTTGATTGCCCAGCTGGCAGGGCGTTCAACGCGGGCGAGGTTGTGGGGTCGTACACAAAGGAACCGTCCGCTTCGACGGTCAACCTCGCGCCGGAGCGAAGCACCACTTCCCGCCCCACAGCGCCAGTGGCGCCATCGATGGCCACCACACTGAGGATATCTGATTGATCGATATCAGAATCGGCGGCGCCGCCGCCGTTAATGATGTTTTCAGAAAAGAGCGTGTTTTCATCGGTGACGAACGACTTCGCGTTGGCAATAGGCTGATCGTTCACACCGCTGATCGAAATGGTTGCGGTGGCCGTGGAGGCTCCGCCATTTCCATCGTCGATGGTGTACGTGAACGTTTCCACCGCCGATTCACCAACGCCCAAGGCATTAAAACCGCCGGAGGTGGTCGGGTTGTAGGCGAACACGCCGTTCGCCTGCACGGTAAGCTGCGCGTTCGAGGGCAACGAGAGTGTGCCGCCAACATTGCCCGCAACGCCGTTGACCGCCGAGACCACCAAAATATCGTTGGCGTCTGGATCGAAATCGAGGCCGTCTCCGGTATCGTCGCCGACGAGGTCGCCGAGGGCGGTCGTTTTTTCATCGGTGGCGTAGGCGTTGTCGAAGGCTATGGGGGCGTCGTTGCGTCCTGTGATGGTTAACGACACCGTCGCCCGTGACGTGGCGAGGCCATCTGAAATCGTATAGGTGAAGAGGTCGGCCATCGACTCTCCCACCGCCAAGGAGTTCATCGCGACCGTCGGGTCGTAAAGGAACGAGCCATCGGCGTTGAGGGTCAGGGTGGCGCCGGAAGCCAGCACGACGCTATTACCAACATCGGCCGCGTTTCCGTTAACGAGGGTGACGGCGAGCATGTCGGAGGCGTCTGGATCGGAGTCGGCGCCGGCGCCGGTGTCGTCTAGAATAGCGTTCGCCGCCAGGGTGCTGTCTTCATCGAGCGTGTAGGCGTTGTCGGTCGCGACGGGCGAATCATTCACGCCTTGAATGGTAAGCGATACGGTGGCGGTTGCCACGCCGCCACTGCCATCGCTAATTGAATAGGTGAAGGAATCGACACCGTTTTCACCCGCCGCCAGTAGATTCGCAAAAGCGGCGTTTGAGGGGTCGTAGGTGAAATCGCCGTTGGCGGCCAGTGTGACCGAGGCGCCCGAGGGCAACACAACGCCGCCGCCAAGCGCGCCGCCATTGATGGAAATGACGGTCAGCGTGTTACTCGCATCAAGATCGAAATCGACGCCTAAACCGGTGTTGTCGGTAAGGGCGTTGCCGATGACCGACGTTTCTTCATCGGTGGCGTACGCGTTGTCAATGGCGACGGGGGCGTCGTTTCTTCCGAGCACGCGAATCGTGGCGGTGGCGGTGGTCGATGTCAAACCGTTGACGTCGGACGCCGTATACGTGAAGGTGTCGAACAGTTCCTCGCCAAAGGCCAGGAAATCGAGCGGGCCGTCGGGATCATAGGTGAATGAGCCATCGGCATTCACAACGACCGCCGCGCCGTTGGCGCTCAGCGCGTCAAAACTGCTGACGCTGAAAGCATCGCCATCGGGGTCGAAGTCGTTGGCCACCACGCCGGCGGCGGGGTTGATCGTCAACAAGGCATTTTCGGTCGTGGTGTACGCCGGCGTGTTGGCGGGCGAGGGGTCGTCGACCACCGTGGGAGGCGTTCCGGGAATAATATCAATTTGGTAGTCTTCCACTTCGCCATCGGAGGCGAGGCCCGTGGGCAAGAGGCCGGCGTCGGTGCTGAAGCGGAAGCGAGCATAGGTTAGGCCAGCCACCGCGCCCATGGGCGTGCGAATGGTTAAGGGGTTGACCCCCGAGGCCAACTGTTCATCGACAAACACCTGCTCGCCGGCGTCGTCCCAATCGCCATCGGCGTTGAAGTCGATCCAGGCATTGAGCAAGCCGGCGCCCGAGGCGATCACTTCGATCGAGGTATCGAGGAAGGAGTTGAATTTGCTCAGGAACGAGACGCCATCTTCGTCGTCGTTGTTGGGCAGCACGTTGTTCGCCGACTTGGTCGGCGTCACTCCCAGCCCCGCGCCGCCGATAGCCGCCACGAGGAGGTCGGCGATTTGATCGGCTGTTTCACCGCCCGCGAACGGAACCACGACATTGCCTTCGGTGGTCAGGCCATCGCTGTCGAACTCGAAGGCCACCGAAACGGCGCCGTTATCTATTTGGAAAACATCGCCGTCGTTCACATCGGCCACGCCGGCGTTCTCTGGAATTTGGAGCGATTGCACATCGTTGCTGTCAAACACAACAGTCAACGTGCTGAGTGCTGTAATGATGTCGAACGCATCGTCGCCGGAGGCGGCCGCGTTGGGCTGGCCATCGGTTTCGGCGTCCACCCGGGCTCCCAGGAACAAGGGCGTGTCGGTAATAATATGGCGGGCGCCATTGCTTGCAGCCAACGTGGGGTAGGAGGGATCGGGAGCATCGCCAAAGTCGAGTTGAAGGGCGGGCGTAAGAACCGTGAACGACGTGACGCCGGCGGGCTGATTGGGCGCGAGCAGGTTTCCGGCGTTATCGGCAATGCCGACCACCGTGGTATTCGCCAACCCAACAATGCTGCCCACGCCTGTGAAAATCAGTTGCGAACCATCTTGCACCGGCGACACGCCTTGCAGCGGGCTGTTGGCAATTGCCGCCACGACCAGTGTGGCAACCAATTCGGCGGGGTTGGCCGTTGTTGAGGGAACGAAATCGATGCGCTCCGTGCCCCCCGAAACACCAGTGGCGAATACGGATGTTCCCGTCGTGTCGACCTGAACGCCCACCAGTTCGCCCAATTCCAGGAAGTCGCTGCCGAGTTTCCGGGGAGACACGTTCAAACCGGAAAGCCCAATCACGCGGACCATTTCGTCCACGATCTGATCGGCCGTGCTCACGGTGGCGAAATTGACGGGAGTATTTCCGGTCGCGACGTTTCCGTCGCTGTCGAACTCAAAGGTCAGGGTGCTGGAGCCTTCGACCAAAGTGAAGGTTTCGCCATCGGTTAGGCGGCCCGGTTTGAACGGTTGCTTGAGCGTGCGGCTATCAACCGTAAGTATGTGGGCCGGCGTGCCGCCGATGAAGATCTGGCCATTTCCCAGGTTCACCGGGTTCAAGTTCAAGTTCGGCGCGTTCTGCAAAGTGACCACGATCGAGATCGCGAGTTGCGCCTGGGTGAAGAAGGGGGAGAAGGCAATGATGGTGTTATTGGGATTGCTAATTCCGTTGTGATCAAACTCGAACGTGGTTCGCGTGACGCCGTCGTCGATGGTAAAGGTATCGCCATCGCTGATGCCGCCGTTGTGGCCGCCGAGTTGGCCGCCCGCCGCAGGCACGAAGAGGTCGCGCCCGCCGGGAAGATTGAGTCTCAGCGAGGTAAGCACGCCGGCGTCGCCGAAATCGGAAACGGTGGTCAGCGACGAATCGATCAAGTGGCCATTTCGCGTGGGAGTATTTTCCCGGCCGCCCAAGTGAACGCGGCCATCGCCCACAAATTGGGCGACTGGCAACTCCACCGCCGCCGTGGCGGCCACAATCTGGCCGGTCACGATAGCAATTTCATCGGCGGAATCGGCGAGGCTAAACGGTATGGCAATGTTGCCCGGCGCCACGCCGTCGGGAACCGCGACATCGGTGTTCTCGTATTCAAACGTAACGATTTGCTCCGGCGTGTTGATCGGATCGACCAAACTGGCGCCATTGGTGATCGTAAAGGTTTGGCCATCACCCACGCCGCCGGCAATCCCTCCACGAATGAGCGTCGGGGCGCCGGCCGTACTGAGAAAATCACCAGCTTGGCTACCCAAACGCACCACGCCATCGCCCAGATTGCGGGGCACGCCAACGCCCGCCGCTTGGAGTTGCACAACGATGGCGTCGGCAATTTCCTCGCGCGACGACGGATTCGCCCCGTCGCCGAACGGAATCACGAAGCGGCTGCTGGCTTGGCCGTTGCTGTCGAACTCGAACTGCTCGAAATTGAAAGTGAATCGGTCGCCATCCACGATGCCGCCCGGCGAACCGCCAGCCAACGGAACTTCGATGGTCAGCGTTTCGGGAATCTGCAAGCTCAAACCGCTTTCAAATTCAAACGTTACCGGCGAGCCGGCGGTATCGGTAATGGTGAAGGAATCACCATCCTGGATGTTGCCGCCATCGGAAACGGTGGCGATCGTGACTTCGCGGTTCGCCAAGCGAATGGTGTAGGTGCTATCGGGCAGCCAGATGGCCGTCAAGGGCGTCAACTCAATCACGCCGCTGGTGGCGTTGAAGCCGAACGTGTAGTCGACGCCATCGATCAGGCGTTTGCCGTCGCGATTCAAAATAATCGAACGGGCTGAAATCGTTGCCGGATCGACGCCCAAGCCGCGGGCGTCGTCGAACAATATCTGGAACCTCGTGATCAACCCGTTCTCAAGTTGAACCACCGTGCGAATGGGATCCAGGTCGACGCCTTCCACATCGTTATCGAAGGGAGCGATCAAGGAGGCGAACGGCTGTGCGAAATCGGCGCGTTCCACGGCGCCCATATCAATAAAGGCGTTGGCGCCTTGTCCCAGCGGATCAACCGAGGGGTCGTCGACCCGGAGTTGGCCAAACACATCGCGCGTCGGCGCGTTGATGGTGGATGGCGAAATGCCCACGATCGACTTCACCGCCTCAATGCCGGCGCGCTCATTCAAGGTGTTGCGGGAGCTATCCACCGCCAACGAGCCATTGGCCAGATAGAAATTCTCCAAAACCGGGTCGACAAACAAAGGATCGGTGCTCGACAGCGTGATTGCGTCCGCGCCGACAAGCCCGTTGGCGGTGTTATCCTTGAACAGGTTCGAGACCACCACCGTTTGCGGCGAACTGGTAACCGAAATGCCGGTCGCGGTGTTCGAGATGATGTTATTCAAGATCGTCGGGCCGGCGTTTTCCGTTACCAAAATGCCATCGCCCACGGCCTGGTTGCCACCGTAAATCGTATTGTTCACGATGCGGCCAAACGGCACCGAAGCCAACGGCGTGCTGCCCGGGTTGGGGTCGCCGCTGAAGAAAATGCCGCCTTGCCCCACGAACGTGATCAGGTTGCTTTTCAACGTAACGCCCGGCGCCAAACGTTGGGCGTTCAAGCCCGGCAAGTTGCGCACGCCGCCCGGAAACTGAAGGCTGTTGCCTGCTTCGCGAACGCCGGCGTCCACCCGGATGCCGAATTCCGTAACATTGCTGATCCGATTGCCTTCGATTTGAATATGGCCCTGCTCGCGCGGCAGGTTGCGGTCGCCCAAGCCGCTGTTTTCGCGGATAAACCGATAGTTGGTGTCTTGCAACAACCCCTGTGAAACCAAAGTGAGGGCATCGATCGCGGTCACCGGGTTGCCGGCGCCGCCCTCGCCCGCGATGAACTCCGTACCACGGCGAATTTCCAGTTGGTAGGCGCCCGCCAACGCCTGTTCCGGCGCTTGAAGGTCGGGATTCTCCGGCACGTTGTAGGCGACCGTGTTCAGGCTGTTGCCGCCCGCATCGCCGCTGACGATTTCGCCGCGTTCGGCGTAACCGACCACGATATCATCAATATAAAAACCTTCAAAGTTGTTGTCTCGCCCGCCGCGTGGGTTAGTGATATCACCAGAACCATCGCCCGGAAGCCCTTGGTTCAGCGTGCCGTAGGTGCTGAAATCGAACCGCAGTGTGATGTTGCTTTGCCCGGCGTAATCTCGCAGGTCGACCCGCGCCTGCCGCCAATTGGCGGTATCAAACAGTTCCTGCACCACCTGCGTTTGCGTCTTGCCGGCGCCGGCGCCATTGGCCGACGTGGAAAGGAATTGCGCCAACTCAGCGGGAGTTTGGGGCGTTGACAGGACGGAGTTGTTGGTGGCCAGTAAACTCCAATTCGCGCCGCCATCGCTCGAAATGGAAACCCGGGCGCTATCGGCCATGGCGGAAGTTGAATTCGCGCCTTGCGTATCGAGGAAATAGGTGAAGTACAGCGTCGGCAGGTCATCGCCGACGGAGCCGGCCAAACTGAATTCGTTGGTCACGAGGCTGCCCTTGGCGCCGCCCGGCAGATTGAAGTTGCCGCCGATGCTGGGGTTGCTGGTGAGGTCTTCTTGTTCTCGCTGACCTAAAATGCCCAGTTGCGTGTTGTTGGTGTCGTAGGGCAGATAGTTGCCGTTGCCGGGGTTTGAGACAAAATTTTCCAGGCCGAAGTAGAAACTGGCGCCGCCGGAACGCTCGTCCACATCCACCGCACGGCCGTTGGCATCGTCGCCGACGGTCGCGCCAAAGGCCGTTGAGTCGTCGCGGCTGAAATCGAAGGCCTGTGTCACGCCGTGGCCGGGGTCGCCGCCGCGCTGCGTGGTCGGATGCCAAAGGTTGAAATCGAGCGGCGAGAAGGCCAAACCGGTTAAACCACCTTGCCCAACATTCACGCTCGTAGCGCCGTTGAAGATCGGTTGTAGATTACCACTCGTGTCAAAGGCGTATAAATCTCCGCCCTGCGTGATGGCGAACAACATGTTTCGATAGGCGCCGTCGTTCACATTCTGAGGCCCCAAGGCTAACCCGACGAAGTTCGCCCCCGGTACGGAACCCCTTAGGGTTGTTTGGGCATTGCCAGTGTTGATTGAGTAGAAGCTGCCAAAATTGTTCACGCCGTAAAGCATGCCATTGTTGCCGATGGCCATGCCGCCAGTGATTCCGCCCGCGTCGATCGTGCCTCGCGTGCCCCAAGGTTGGTTCTGCACCGGCGCGGCCGAAAGAGTCGTGGGATTTGCAGAATATAACCGGGAGGTCGCACCGTCTCTCACCGAGTAGAATACTTGGCCGTACACACCGACTCCAGTGCGCCGGAAGGCCACCGCGTCGACCATATCGGTTGTTAGCTGACTGGGAACCGGCGGGTTCGGAGGAGGAACAGGCACATTTGGAATGCTGTCTCGGTTGGCGTTCAACGACGCGCCCGTATCAGGATTAATCTGCACGACTTGCCTAGCGGTGTTGGCGGTGTTGAACAAGCTTTCGTAACCTATCAACCGGCCATCCGACCGTATTTCGATATCCTGAATCCCATTATTGCCCCCTGACAAATTCCCGACGTTCACCACGTTGCCGCCGTTGAGCGGATCCACGGTATAGAGCCGCCTCGGCTGGCTCACGAACAAGCGCACGTCCGCCAACGTGAACTGAATCACGTTGGTATCCAGCGAGAGAGCATTGCCGTTGATCGGCAAGATTGGCGGAGCGTCACCTCCACCTGCCGGTAGTTGCGGCAATACTGGTGCGTTCCCGCTGAGTTCGGAGCCACTGGTGTAGCCAACCGAGCCGATGCGGTCGTCGACCACGCGGTTGATCGAATTGATCGGCTCCAAACGCACGTTCGGCTTCGCGGCATTCGATTCGAATTGCGAGTTGAGGGCCGTCGGAATACGGGCGTTGGAGGAAATCGCCACGTAATACGTACTGCTACCGCCCGCCGGGCTGCCAGCCGGCAACTGCACCGGGCCGATGTAAGGATCCAACGGACCAAACGAACCGGAGGTGAGATCGGTTAGGTCGCCGGGGCCGCCGCCGCCGTTGGCCCGATCGTCTTGCACGTTGGAATCGCGGCTGACGAGTATCAAGTTGCCCTGTGCATCGAACACGGAGAGAATCGTATCGGGCCGCGCCAAACCGTCGGCCCAATCGATATCGAACACCGTGGCGAACGATTTGGGGCCGCCGTTCACACCGCCAATCGATTGGATCAAATCGTAGTCGACTTCGAATTTGTACCAATCGACATCGTTGGCGTTGGAAAGCACGCCGCCGACGCTGATCGTGTTCCGATCGCTCGACAGCAAATTCCCCAGCGGTTGGGCCGCGGCAAAACTGTCGTTATTGGCTCGCGTTTCCGTCGATTCGCCAATCAGCGGCGACTGATTCGGCAGGCCGATCAGTTCAATGCCGTTGGTGGCGAAGCGAATATCGGCCAGTTGCACGGTCGAGCCGGAGGGCCGTTCATCTTGCCGCAGGCGAATGCCGAGTTGGTAGTCGCCCCGCGTTTGGCCCTTGCTGATGTCGTTAATCTCGCCCGCCTGGGGTTGGCTGCGCACGCGGACAAAAAACGTATCGGAATCTCCGGCGTTGCCCGGAAGCACGACTTCAAAACCGGCGTCGCGCGGGTTGGTGGTGTAAAAATCGCCGCCGAGGAAACCCGTGGCGGTAAGCGTAGTGGCCAATCCGGTGAGATTCCCCGCGTCGAGCGAGCGGGCCAGAACCGCGCCATTGGCGTCGATCAATTCCACGATCGTATCCAACTCGACGGAGGTGCGGTCGATGTCGATCCAGACGCGAGACCCCGCAACTCCCGTGAAGCTATAGACGTCAACATCGGCGGCGTCGTTCAAGCTAATAAAGCCGTTGACGTCAAAGCCCAATCGGCGGTTGTCGTCGCCGCTTTTTTCGTCGGGCGCCAGTTCGCCCAGGAATTCGGCTTCGATCGGAGCGCCGTTGATATCGACGCCGTCGGTGCTGGAAGCCTCCGCTTCGTTGACCAACGCAGTGTTGGCGTCGTTGGCGTATTTTTCAAAGCGCACGCTGCGCCAATTGCCGGCGGAACCGGTGCTGGGGCCATTGCCGTTGGTGTCGATTTGCGCCTGTCCATTTGGCGTGAAACCAGCGCCGACGGTGTCGTCGGAGAGCGAAGTGAGAATAACCGGGCGGCCCGCCTGCCCGATGATTTGCACCGTGCCGCCGATGCGGTCGTCGATATCGCCGGGGGCGCCGGTGGCGGTGAAACCGGCGGTGGAGCCGGCCAACTTCACCACCAAACTCTCGCTACGGCTGCTCTCTAATCGCAGGCTGCCGAACGTGTGTAAATTACCGACCGAGATATCGCCGTTCACAATGTGAACGATACCGGTGTCGTCCCAGATGGAATCAATAACCACCCTTTCAGCGCGGACTTCCATGCCGTTGAGGTCGTTGTCGGCCAAGCGGTTCAAACGCACCAAGGGGCCGGCGTTGTCGGCAAAATCCTGGAATTGGTCGGCCGGGCCGGTGCTCCGCCCGTAATCGGGGCGGCGCGTGGCTTGCATCGCATTGGCGTTGATGCTGATCGCGGCGCCTTCATTATTCCGGATGATGTTATCGACCAGAATCGGCTGCGCTCCGCGAACAAAAATCGCCGTGGCCCGATTCCCTCTCAGGCCGTTGCGGGCGGCGTTGGTTTGCCCGGCGGCATTGTTTTCAATCGTGCTGTTGGCAATGCGGACGTCGGCCTGTTGGATTTCAATCGCGTTGAACTCTTCCACCTGCCCGTTGAGTTTCGACGTGCCGCCGCCGAAGGCCACCAGGGCGTTATCCAGACTACCGGTGGCCACCTGCCGGAAAAGGAGCCCCGACCAATCGGCCGGAGCGGGCGTCGTGATGGCGCCGTCGTTGTTGGTGTCGAATGTGTTGCCGAAGCCGTAGCTGTCGTCGGCGAGCGAGGTGAACACCACCGGCAGCGCCGGCGTGCCTTCGGCCAATAATTGGGCGCCGAAACCGACATCAATCCGCGAACTAGCAAGTTTCACCGTAACGCCGGGATCGATCGCCAAACGCGCATCGAAACGCGCCACGCCCGAGAGCGGGCCGCCGGGAGTGCCTTCGATCACCAGATTTTCGGTGAAAACGTGTGTGATGTCGTTGTCGTCAAACCGAGCGTTGACCGTGAGTTTGTCGATCACGTTGTTGGCGCCAACACGAACCCTCACAAACAGGCCGTTAATACTGTTATCAAAAACGCGGTTGCCGTACACATCGGGACCAATTCGGCCGAGCACGTCATCAAAACTGTTGGGGTCGGCGGAAATGGCGGAGTTGGCGCTGTTAGTAATGGTGTTGTAAGAAATCGTCGGCCGAGCGGTAGCCAGAAAAATCGGTGAGAAGGTGTCTTCCACCGAATTGACAAACGCCTTGCCGCCGCCGTAACGGAGGTCCGCGTTATTGACCAAATTGAGGAAAATGCCGGCGTCTTCGTAATCGGAATCGGCGTTGAAGACCAAGCCGCCCCAGTCGCCGGGCGCGGGCGCGCCGCTCAGGCCATCGCTGTCGCCGGCGATGCTGTCGTCGCGCAATGAAGTGAACACGACCGGGCTCTCCGGGACGCCAAGCACCTGCAGCACGCCGTTGGAGCGGTCGAGCGTGATGCTGTTCGAGCCGACGTCAATAATTGCTTGTTGCAGTTTGAACACGGCGCCGGCGTCGATCATGACCGTCACGCCTTGGGGAACCAGGAATTCCCGCCCGTCGGCCAGGTTCAAACCCGCGTTGTTCTCACCGATTAAATACGGGCGGTCGAGGTTGTTGCCCACGATGCGGACGATGTCCACATTGTTGAAGGGGCTATCAGCAAAGGCCAAGGCGGTGCTGACCGTGTCGAACGGATCAGCCAGCGTACCTGCGCCGTTCGGCCCGGCAACGGTGTCGTTCGCTTTGTCGACAAAAATCGTATTGCCCACTTGGAACCAAGTGTTGAACGCACCGCCGGGGGCGCCGTCGGCATCGCCATCGAGTGCGACGCCGGTGGCGTCGTTGAGCGTGGCGAGCGTGTCGGGCGCGAAATCAATTTTAAGGTCATAAGCGCCCTGCGACGTGCCGCCAAAACCGGAATCGGAAATGGTGGGGTCGTAATTCGTATTGCCCGTAGCGCTCACGCCCAGGTAATAGCGGCCGGGCGCCAGGGGAAGGTTGAGGTACGGGTCGCTGCTGAAGTAGTCGTCGTTCTGGGCCAGTAGTTCCCGGACCACGCCGCTGGGCGTGTTCACCTCTCGGTACAACTGCAAGACGGAATCGAGGCCGGTATCGCCGGAGGCCCGACGTTCGGCGAGGGTTTCCGCCGAGAACACGCCCGGCTCCGTCACATCGAATTGATAGAGGTCGACATCGGTTCCCACCAGAGGATGCAGCCGCTTGGCGTGAACGAGGTCGTTGTCGCCTGGGAAAACGGGCTCGCCGGGCAGCCCCGATCCTTGAATCGAGGGAATATCATAGGAGTGGCCCAAACCGATGCTATGGCCGATTTCATGAAACGCCACGCCGAACCAGCCGCCGCCGTAGGGGCTATCGCCGAAATTGCCATTGGCAATGACAACAGCGCCCGGACCGCCTAGGCTGACACCCGGCGGGATGGTCGGATCTAAAGCGCGTGCATCGCCGGTGGCGATTGAGGTTCCGCCGCCGAGTGTTTCCTGAACATCCACCCCCAGGTACTCGCCGTACAAGGCGAAAATTTCGCGAGTGCGGTCTTTCTGGTTTTCGGTAATGGCGTTGGTGAGCGGGGCGCCGGTTATTGGGTCGCTACCGTAGATAACTGGAAAAAAGAATGAAAGCGTTTCCACGGTGTTATCGCCGCCGCCGATGCCGCTGCCGGCGCCGTGATCTTCCACGGGAATCTGGCGGTGCCCCGGTTCGGCGTTACCGCCGGGAAGCCCCGGAAACACGAGCGCTGTTTGCGGAGTAAGAGCCGCTCCCACCGTTTTCCCGCCGATGCCCAAATTCCCCAGTGAGGTGGCCGTGGCGAAGCTGGAGTTATCGTCCGACGCGCTGCTGACTAGCGAGGAATCGATATCGAGCCGGTAGCCGCCTGTGGTAGCGCCGCCCGCGGCGCCCGAACCATTGAGCACGTTGTAGCCCGCGTTGCCGCTGCTGGAAACACCCACGTAATAGGTTCCGGCGGCCAGCGCCAACGAAGTGAGCGTATCAGCCGCGCCGGCCGCGCCGTTGTCGGAAATATTGAGTTCAACGCCGGCGTCGTTGAACAGACGCAACTGCGTATTGAGCAGGGCGCTGGGCGAGGCGGTGATATCGACCGTGGCGGCGGCTTCCAAGCGGAAGCGATACAAATCGACGTCGTCGGCGCCGATGTCGTCGCCAATAGAGGCGTTGGTGGAGAAATCGGTTCCGGCAATTGAAAAGATCGAACCGACCCGCACCGCCAAGCCCAGCCTGTTATCGCGTTCCTCGGAAACGCCGATCTGCAAACGGAATTTTCCGTCGGGCAGGTCATTTGCGAATTCCAAGGTGGCCGTATCGGCTGCGGCGTCGTACGTGACCGACGCCGGCAGAATAATGACATCGTCGTTCTCGGTGAGCGTGTCGTTGGTCTGCACCAGTTGGTAGAACGCAGGATTTCCCGCGTCGGCCGGGTTCAAATCGTCGTTGTTGAAGTAAACAACGACTTGACGTTTATTTTGAACAAGATTCCCGCCGCTATCTCGCACAATAGGTTGGGGCACCACCGACAGCACTTGCGCGCCTAAATCAAGTTCAAAACCGCGCGTTTCATCGACGCCGTCGTTGAACCGCTCGCCGGCGATGTTTGTTAGCGGGCGCAGTCCGGAACCGATGACGGTCAGTTCGTATTGATCATCGGGCAGGGCCTCCGCCACGCGAATGATCAGTTCATTGGCGGTGTCGCCCAGACCGATAAAGCCGGGTGTGACGATCACTTCATTGCCGTTGGAAAAATCGCCATCGCCGCCGCTGGCCACTAACTGCACGCCATCGGCCAGCGTGAATTCACTCAAGTTGGAGCCGCCCTCGAACAGCAGCCGGAATTCTCGCGGCGCCACGTTGAGCACGTCGCCGGGTTGGAGAAGCTCGCCATCGTTGGTTTGAATTTCGAGCAATTGCGGCACGCGCGAAGGCCCGGAAATATTGCCTCCCGGAGCGGGTAGGTTGGGAGGTAAATCGAAAGCTTCGGTAACCGCGGTGCTGTTGTCGTTGCCGCCATCGAGAGCGCTGAATCCCATGCCGCGGCGGGCAAAGGCGGTCCAGATTTCACGCAGGTTGGCGCCGCCGTTCATCGCGACGTCGGCCGCCACGATGCCATCGCGGGCTTCCAGCATCGTGGGCCGGGCCGGCGTGAGCTTCATGCCTTCGGTGACCAACGTTATGGCCAACTTATTGCCGCCGCTGCCGGTGTAAAGGTCGGGGTCGAAGCCGTCTCGGTTGGTGAGGTTCCAGTACATGTCCCACAGCGTCGAAGCCCAAACTTCCCCCATGTTGTGTACTTGGTCCGCCGGATTCTGCCGAGGATCAAACGGAGGGTTCGGCGGGAAGGTGACATCTATTTGTGCCGGGTCGATATCGTTGTACGTGAGCGGATTGACGCTCATATCGGTGCTGTACGGCAGCCTGCGAATACCGCCGCTATTGTTGAGCACATAGTTGCCAACAGTGCGAACCGTATTACCAGATTGGCCGACTTTGCCCGTCAACGCCATGCCGTAAAAGTCACCCCAGCCTTCGCCCATGCCGCCGCTTTGTAGGCCTTGCAACGCGGATACATTGTTGGGGCCGCCGATCAACCGATTGGAAATACCGTGCGCGTACTCATGGACAATAATCACGGCGGAGTTGTCGCTATCGCGGCGCGGATTACTTTGCGTAAACTCGAACATTCCCATCAATGGCGAGAGGCCTTCGGGAGGCGTGGCGAAGAATGCGTTGTCCGTGGATCCGTTGTCGGCGCCAAATTGCGCGGCTGCCTGGACTGCGTCGCCGCCCAGCCCATTTCCGGAATAGTTGGTGACCTGAAAATTACCTGAAGCTTCATCAAAACCGCTACGCACCAGAACATCATGCAGGATGTTATTCCAGTAGAACAGATTGACCGTTGCTTGATCGCGGTTGGTAAGCGGTGAGGCGGAAGGATCAAAAGCAAAGTCGAAGTTGAGCGCGGCGCCGCCATTGGGTTCATTGCCGTCGCTGGCGGTATTGCCGTCTCGATCAGGAAAGGCCCAAACATTATTGCCCCGGGTGATCGTAAATTCGGCGCCGGATGCGCCGTTGGTGTCGAACCAACCAAAGGGCGAGGCGACGGGATCAAACGGATCGGTCACGACTGTATGAAGACCATCGGCAGGGCCTTCCAAGGGCTGCGGGAACACCCGAAGGCTCTCATACGCGGTGTAGTTCGCGCGGCTGAGAACATCGCCGGTTTCCGCGTCTATATTGATGTTGTACCAGTCGGAGCTGGTCGTCATGTTGACGGTCAGGTTCCAAACCAAGCGAGATTCGCCGCGATTGGTCGGGAAAACCATCAACTTGGTGGGGATCGGGTCGCGCGAAATGCCGCCATCGGAATAAGTAAGGGAGCGATCAGCAGGATTGACCGAAGCAGGCGCCGCAAGCGGCTCCGTCAAGGAAACGCCCAAATTCGCCGCAGCCGCCTCTATGGCGCTGGTTGCGGAAATCGCGGGCGTCAGGCGATTCACGCTGCTGGAAACATCGGGTGCGAAACTGTTGCCCACCACCAACACGCGGCCAGAATCGTCGACGCTCACATTCGATACGGCGTTGTAAACGTCAATCCCGTTGAGCGTTTGTTGCAGGTACACATGCTCCACGCCGCTGACATTACTAACATGCTGGTTCGCGATATCCAACGAAGCAGTGTCGGCGCTGGTGAGCCCAAAAAACGCGGCGTTGTCGACCAAGAAACCTTGAGCGATCTCTTCCGCGGCGGCGGCCGAGGTTTGGGTCAGATACCCGCCGGAATTCGACACAAACGATGGCACGCCCAACAGCGTGTCGACCTTGTAACTCAGGTTGGGCAGGCCAATACTCAAGGCCAACGCGGCTTGAATTTGCTCGGGGCTCAGCGAATTGCCGTCCGCTGGAAGTTGCGATGACCGAACGTCAAATGCGCCGGCGGCAGTTTCCAAGGCGCCTTCCGGAATCACTCCGGGGAATCCATAGGCGCTCGGAGTGGAGTTCCCTTGCGGCGGGAGCCAGTCGGGATTGTCGCCAAGCACATTGCCCACGGCAAATGCAAGCAAACGACGATCTTCCAAATGCTCGATGCGGAAGTCTCGTTTTTGTGTGGCGGACTGACGGCGTTTTCTCGACGACAAAGAACGATTACGTCGGATGGCCATGAAGCAACCCTTAAGTGTGCATGACGAGCCTCAACGAATACGCGAGGATCGACTACCTATGAAAAAATGACAGTAGATGAGCAACGTAGGAAAAATGGCGGCGTAGCATCGCACCAGAGCGGCTAGATCGCATTCACCTCAGACAGTAGGGGCGCAAACTTGCAGCCCCCCCGCCTAGCAGGATCATCTTGCGATTATAGTCCAGATAATCCCTATTTCAATCGACAACTGCGTTCACGTTAAAAACATCATGTCTTTCCTAACCCATTGTGTGATCTGATGAATCGTCGACAAAACAAACCGGTTTCCAGAAACCCGCTCTTTAG
Organism: Planctomycetota bacterium; assembly: GCA_024276655.1. Lineage (GTDB taxonomy): Bacteria > Planctomycetota > Planctomycetia > Pirellulales > Pirellulaceae > SZUA-33. The sequence goes on along the minus strand of JAJRWU010000138.1, from coordinate 7,364 downwards.
CAGGGTGCCCAAACCACCCTGTGTTGCGGTTTTTTTAGGGTAGACACTCTGCCGACAATTCGATGGCCTTTTCCCGTCGTTCGTTCCCAAACAATCATAATTATTGTCAAAAAAGAGCGAATTGGACGAAAGAAACCCCTCTGTGGAACTGCACGTCGTTGTTTGACTTGCCGCCCACCGTTGGAGTTCACGCTTCAGCGTGTTTTCGTCTGGGATGCTTTGCTGAAGAGATCACCCGGTTCCTTCGGGCCCCCTCTAGCTCCCCCTTGAAAAAAAGGGGAGGAACACGGCCGCTTGGCGGCGGTATCCGTGTTTCAAAATGCCTGTTTCCCAAACAAAATGAGTGCTTCCTTCGCCTTCCGCGAGAGGGATTTTATCGCGATTTCTCGCTTCAAAGCCGCACTCTGGCTGGGCTGCTCTTGCAGGTATTCGAGTGTAACGGGCAGCCGGCTGCGCGTGTAGCGTGAGGCTGTGCCGGCATTGTGCTGTTCGAGCCGCCGGTCGACATTCTTAGTGATGCCCGTGTAAAGCGAGCCGTCGGCGCATCGTAGAATGTAAACAAACCATGCATCAGCCGATGTGTCTGTTGTGTTCGCCACGGATTGCAAATCCTCTCGCCGCTTTCGAACCATACCCGCCTCGGTTCAGCCCACGGCTTTTTTTCCACACTTTCCAAGGCGTGACTTTCCAAGGCGTGAACCCGAACTCATTCCAGCCTACCGGCGCCGCTGCTGTCCGCACAACCGTCGTAAATGGCCAGACTCGTCATCGAGACAGCGTTTGCCCGCCTGACGGCGCCAATTTGCCCGGCCCGGCAAGGTAGGTTTCCAGGGAGATCGCGATGCGCGATCGTTCGATCTTCTTCCAGGGGAAATGCCGCGTGTTTTTTGCAATTCTTTCGAGGACGGCTGGTATCTGGTCCTCCTTTTGGCGCGTGTTGATTGCATGTTGCCTCGTTGCGTTCGCCCCATGGCTAGCGATGCAAGAAGCTTCGGCGGGCGAGGTTGGCTACAACACGGTTTTTTCGTCGTCACAGTTGAGCGTCGCCAATACGCAACACGCGACCCGCGTCACGCTCGCGGCTGACACCACAATCAACAGTATTTCCGCATACATCTACGGCGACGATGAGAAAGGCGTCCGATACGCCATCTACGCCGACGCCGCCGGAGAGCCGGGTGCGCTTCTGGGGCAAACCAATTCTTCCAGCACGCCCCATGAAACTTGGGCCTGGAAAACCATCTATCTGCAAAACGCCGTGCAGCTTACCGCGGGCGATTATTGGCTCGCAGTGTCGTTTGAAAAAAGCAACGATGGCTATCGCTACAACAGTTCCGGCGGAGATAGCCGTGTCAGAAACTATGACGCCGAAAACAACGGCTACCTGAATCCCTGGGGAGCATCCGACGCCGTCGACACACGACAAATTTCGATCTACGCCACCTTCGCCGTTCCCACCCTCTATTACGTCAGGACCGACGGCAACGACGCCAACACCGGAACAGGGCCTTCGGCGGCGGAAGCCTGGAAAACGGTTCGTGCGGCCACGCGAGATAGCGCGCTGCAAGCGGGCGATATCATTTACGTTCAAGCCGGCGTGTACACCGATCGGATCGAACCCAAGGGAGACGGCTCCTCGGGAAATCCGATTCGAGTGATCGCCGATTCGACCGGTTCAATTTCAGGCTGGAGCGCCGGCGATGTTATTTTGTCGCGTGTGAGTGAAAAAGTCATCTCGCTCGACAAAGACGACTACTGGGTTTTTGACGGCTTCAAAATTCAAGGCAACGTCAGCAAGGAAGCCATCAAGATTAAGGAAAGCAGAGGCGCTGAGCTGATCGGTTTGGAAATTTATGGCGGCAAGCAAGGCGTCGTCACCGATGAAGGCGAAGTGCTGATCACGAACTGCATAATACGCGACAGCAAGGATGAGGGCGTCAAACTCAAGGACGGCAACGACGACGTAACCATCATCAACTGCACGATCGCCCACAACGGCAAGGACGGCGTCCGGCAAGATGCCGGGCTGCTCGATGTGCGGAACTCGATCCTGGCGTTCAACGGCGAAGACGGGTTCGATAGCAACGGCGGTTCGAGAACACACACCTACAACCTTGTTTACGGAAACAGCGGCGCGGCGTTCAGCGGAACCTCGCAGAGCACGGGCGAGTGGACGTCCGACCCGATGTTCGCCGACGCCTCCGCGCGAGACTACACGCTGCAAAGCAATTCGCCCGCAATCGACGCCGGCGTCGACGTTACCGGAATTGTGGACGACGACATTGACGGCCGCCCCAGGCCGATCGGCCTGGCCTGGGATATCGGCTGTTATGAAAGTGCGTTGGTCGGCTTTTGGAAATTCGACGACGGCAGCGGTTTGGTTGCGACAAATGAAACGTCGGGCCCCGATGGCAGCCTGCAAGGCGGCGCCGTTTTTACGTCGGCCCGCTGTGCGTCGGCCATTACCGCCAACGGCACGAATGCGTGGGTTGATTTTGGCGCCGCCGAACTAGGAGCGAAAGCCTATACGGTCGGAGCGTGGTTCAAAACGAGCAGTTCCGCCGACCAAACAATATTCGCGGCAACGGCGCAAGGCTCCAACGACCACCTGATGATTTTGAGCGTCAATAATGGGTATGTGAACTTCGTGCATCGCTTCCCGGCGGCCTCTTCCGGCGGCGCGACGTTGCTTTCTTCGGTAACCGTGGCCGATGGCTTTTGGCATTATGTCGTGGCGGTCAAGAGTTCGACCGAAATGCGTTTGTACATCGATGGTGAAATGACGGGCCAGATAAGCGAAACCACCGCCGTTCATTCCGCGGTGGACCTCGTCGCGGGACGCCTCGGCGTCAACCTCGGGCAGTCGTATTTCAACGGCGACCTTGATGAAATCATTGTCTATGGCGACGACCTCTCCGGCGCGGAAGTCAGTTCGCTCTACGGACTCTCCGCCCGCTGGCGATTGGATGCGTCGTCGGGCGTCACCGCCCTCGACAGTTCCTTTTACGCCAACGACGCCTCCTTCATGGGCGCGCCGGTTTGGCAGCCGACCGGCGGCGCTATTGGCGGCGCTTTGCAGTTCAATGGGACCTCCGATTACATTTCGGCGCCCGATAACGCCAGTTTGAGAATTACGGGAGACGTGACGATCAGCGGCTGGTTCAAACTCGCCAACGCCTTCAACGCCAGTTCCTCCGCTTCGCAAATTTTGCTCGGAAAATATAAAGACAACAACAACGACATGCTCGTGGCGCTGGTGGGCGCGGATTACAACCAGAGTTCCGTTGCCGATGGCTCGTTGGTGTTTAAGGTGGAAGCCAACGGCGCCTATCGCTATGCATGGACGACCAAAACAGTGTGGAACGCCGGCGATTGGTATCATTTCGCCGTTGTTCATTATCCCAACTCACCGACCAGCAACCAAATCTCTATCGACGGCGTCGACGACACCGCCGGCACGGCCGGCTCCGGCACGGGAAATAATCTCAATTTTTCCGCGGCATTCCTTCTCGGCGGCAAGGATGCCGATACCAGCCAACTCTCCGGCGCCCGCTACTTTCAAGGCTTCCTCGACGACGTGCAGGTATTCGCCCGCGCGCTCTGCGCCGACGAAATAGCGAATATCTCCGGCTCGGGAAAACCGATCCTGCTGCGAATCATGAAATGGGTGGAAATTCGATAAGCATCGAGCGGAAAATTAGGGTCGTAGCCATGCTCGCCAGAGCGTGGGATGGTTCACCGCTCACCCACCGTCTGGCGACGATGGCTACACAAATACGACAGTTATTTATCGAGCGGTACTAATACCTTCTAACATAACTTGGTAGGTCAGGATCAAACTCCGTGTTTGAAACGCCAAGCAGGGGTTATGTTAGGAGCTCTAAGCACCTATCCGATATCGATTCCATTGCTCGGAATAATTATGGGACGGAATAATTATTGGCGTGCCAGGCGAAGTATGTGGGAAGGGAAGCCACCACGCCGCACTACCACCTGACCGTGACGACCGCCCCGGCGGCAATCCCCAACATCAACTGTGCGCTGTCGTCGACGATGGTGAGCAGCAGCCGGCTTTCGGCGTCGAGCACCGCGAGCAGCGTGAATGCCGGTTGCTGGTGGTCGGCCGGAAAAATGCCGTTTGTTTCGTGACCATCGCAATGCACGACAACGGTTTCATCGGTTGGCGCCGCGTTCAATTGCTCGGCGGTGATATCCGTGACGAGGTCGCCTGTCGCCGACACCGCCACCACTTGGCCTTCGATTTTTCCCGCCACCTGTTCCGCCCCCCGCCTAACGAAACGCCAGTTTAAACGCTGGGGCGTATTTTAAGGACTCTCATCGAACAATCCAAGCCTGTCACCCAGAAGTACTGTTTCTAATGGGCGTAGGGTTCGCGTTCACTGCCTCAACAGGAGCCACGGCTTCACGACTTGGATGCGGCCTCGCGCTCGCGCCGGGCCAACTCCCAATCGTTGTCGACCATCAAACACACTAACTCGGCAAACGACGTGGTTGGCTTCCAGCCCAGTTTTTCCCGGGCCTTGGAGGCGTCGCCCTGCAAAAGGTGTACTTCGGTCGGGCGAAGAAAACGAGGATCGAGTTCGACATGCTCTCGCCAATCGAGTTCGAGCCGCCCAAACGAGACGTCGAGAAACTCTTCGACGGAATGTGTTTCACCGGTGGCCACCACGTAATCGTCGGGTTCGTCTTGTTGCAGCATCAGCCACATCGCTTCGACGAAATCCTGGGCGTAGCCCCAATCGCGTTTGGCGTCCAGATTGCCGAGAAATAGTTTGTCTTGCAGACCTTCGCGAATGCGACCGGCTGCCAGCGTGATTTTCCGCGTGACAAACGTTTCGCCGCGCCGCGGCGACTCATGATTAAAAAGAATGCCGTTGCAGGCGAACAGGCCGTACGCTTCGCGGTAGTTCACCGTCTGATGGAAGGCGTACGCCTTGCCGCAGGCATAAGGGCTGCGGGGATGGAACGGCGTGGTTTCCGATTGCGGCGCCGTTCCTGGCGCGCCGCCAAACATTTCGCTCGTGCCTGCTTGATAAAACCGCACCGATTTTTTGCCGCTCAATTCTCGCACGGCTTCGAGAATATTCAGCGCTCCCAAGCCGCCCACCTGCACCGTGTACAGCGGATTATCGAACGACACCCGCACGTGGCTCTGCGCGGCTAGGTTGTAAATTTCATCGGGCTGAACATCGAGAATCAGCCTCGCCAGGCAGGCCACGTCGGTCACGTCGCCGTAGTGCAGCAGCAAACGCCGCTTGCGCAGTTCGTCGTCGATTGCAATGGCGTCAAGCCGGCCGCGGTTCATGCTGCTGGTGCGCCGCACGAGTCCATGAACTTCGTACCCTTTGGAGAGCAGCAGTTCAATCAGGTAGGAGCCGTCTTGACCGGTGGCGCCGGTGACGAACGCCCTTCGCGGCGAGGCGGTTGGTGCGGTGCTCATGATCGATAATCCTTGACAGAAAAAATACGCCCAACTGTTTCACGCCCACGGCTTGTTGTTTTTGCGCGTGCCGCAAACCGCGACTTCCAGGCCCAGTGCTTGGGCCATGGCGGCCTTGGTGAGTATCGCTTTATCGGCCTGGGCGGGTGAGTCGGCGTAAGCGACGTGAATATGATTGCTCTTGTGCCGGGCCATCATCTGATCTCGGCTGACGCCATAACAAACGGCATGCATGATTGGCCATTGCGGCGTGGTGGCTTGCCAGCGGCGCTGCGTTTCTTCAGGCGGCAAGGCCACGACTTGGGCGCGGCCGAGATCCATCTTCAGGCGATTTTTTTCGATGAAGATTCGCGACCAGACAATTTCGCCCGGCTTGGAAACGCCCTTCAACGTGCCGCCGCCGTTGGGGAAATACATCGGCGGTTGCCGCTCGCTGCAGGCGCCTTTCCAGCCGCCGACAAAATGCGCCGGCGGGGCGGAGCCGCTGATCAGAAACACCCACACGTAGGCGTCGGTCGAACGGGAGGCGTCGAAATCGCCCCAGCGAATATCGTGCAGCGTATTTTCCACCGGTTGCCCCAAGGCTCGGTGTACGCGAAAAGTCATCAGAGCATCGAGCCCGGCGCACTCATCAACTTCGTTGAAATGCGGCAACGGCTGGCCTTTATACAGAACGCGGCGGCCATCGCGACTTTTCACCGGCGGCCGGTCGCTGTTGTTCAAGGCGCCTTCCGCCAAATCGCTGGCGGGCAACAAATCTTTGAGGCCCTGTTGGTATTGAATGCCGATCGTCGCGCAGCCGTAGTCGTCGGCAATACGCACCGCCGCGATGTACATTTTGCACTGGTCGAGAATCTGGTCGTCGGTTAGATCTTGTTCGTGGTTCGAGCCGGTATGAAACTGCATGCCGCGGCGCTCCATCCAATGCCGGACGGCGCCCGCTTCAGCATCGTCAACTTGCCGGGTTTCGTAATACAAGGCCGATTGGCTGAGCCGCTCCTTGAACACGCCGGTCGGGTTCAGCAGGTGGTCGGGAATAATAGCGTTGAACATGCCCATGCAGCCTTCATCGAACACGCCCATGATCGCTTTGTCGTGCTGTAGCTCGGCGGCGAGCGCTTCGCCGATTTTCCGTGCGCCGGCGCTGACTTGCAATTTCTTCAGCGGCGCGACATGCGAAGTTTTATGGCGGACGACGCCCGTGGTCAGCCAACGCTGTAAATTGCGCTGGAAGGAAGCTTCGCTGAAATCTTCGGCCCAGAGCGTGTTGTAGGAAACGCCCGCCTTGGTCAGCGAGCCGTTTAGATTCAACATGCCGACCAAGCCGGGCCATTGCCCCGACCAATTCGCGACCGTGAGAATGGGGCCCCGATGCGAAATCAGCCCCGGCAACAGATGATGGGAATATTGCCACACCGCCTCCGCCACGATCAGTTTGGCGTCGGGGTCGATTTGCGAAAAAACTTCCAGGCCCTCTTTTTGCGAGGCGATGAATCCATGCCGCTCCTTTTTTTTATAAGGATGCGCCCGAGCAATTTCATAGCCTTGCTCCCCAGCGGCGCGGCAAAGCCCTTCCTCCATGGCTTGTTGCGCCGGCCAGCAATTTTGGTTGGCCGAGAGACGCAGGTCGCCGTTGGCGACCAAGAGCACGGTTTTATCACCGACCTTGCGAGGTTTGCGAATCTTCGGCAGGGGGGGCGTCATTTTCTAAATACTCTGTGTGTTATGGGTCTGTTTTCAAAACTGGGTGCAACAAGCAGACTCAAGGTGTACTGGTTCAGCGTGACGTTGAGTTTTGGTGAATCGCTAGTCGTGAGTAACAAAGCGGACTAAAGGCAGTATTTCTGGGTTGCGTTTTTCGCATTTAGGCCAAAAGCAAGGGACTTTGATTCAATTGCGGTGC
>JAJRWU010000137.1 GCA_024276655.1 Planctomycetota bacterium | reverse complement strand
CGTTTTTCGCATTTAGGCCAAAAGCAAGGGACTTTGATTCAATTGCGGTGCATTCCTGGCGCAATCCGGCCGCAGTGCTCGTTCTAGCGACTAGCTTATCCTCCAGACAAGAAACTCAACGTCCAACTGGGGCAAAACAGGGGCGGCAATGAGCCCCCTGGTCTGCGTGAACGCAAGCAACAACGCGGCGAAGCCGCTCCACCAATCACTAACCACCGAGAAGAAAATCAACAGAATTTACAGAACAACGGTTGCTCAATCTGACATAATACTTTCCCGGTTGGACTAGACTGATTTCTGCACCAGTTTCGTCGATCCAAGAACACTTTTCTATCTAAGCCGGTGGTCCAATAATCGGGGTCCACTTCAGATCTGTTCCGCAACAAACAACTCAAAGAAAACATCGGCAGATAATTCGGGATTGCGATTGCGGTGCCGGTCCTTGATAACCTCTCCAAGGATGACTGAATCATTCTTTGCCATTTCGCGCCCCTACTAGCCCTTAACCAAGTGATATCCGCTTTCCAAGAGAACTGAAAAAACGAAACTTTCTTGTTGTTTTGGACGTTTCAGAGTTTGCAGGAATTCTTGAAAGCCTAACAAGGAAGGTTTCGGTTGAAGAAAAGCATCGCAAAAGAACTCACCAAACGCAAGCGGCGAATCATACGTTTGCTCAGTTGGAATGAACACATACCCGCCTTTTTTCGTTTAACGACAAGCCGTGCGAAGTATATTGAGGTCCGGCTGCGGGCGACGCAAGTTCGCTGCTGACTCTGAAAATACACACCGCGACGGACGCCCAGCCCCGGTTTTCCTATAATACGCTGTTCGTTCGCGTTTTGATCCGCTTGAAATTTCTTGTTTTCCATCCTGTTTACCACGTTTTACCTGACTGTGTTTTTTATGATCTGGGATGTTGTTGTGATCGGCGGCGGCGCGGCGGGATTATTCGCCGCAAGCGCTGCGGCGGGCCGAGGAAAACGCACGCTGTTGTTGGAGAAGAACGACCGCCTGGGCGTGAAGATTCTGATGTCGGGCGGCACGCGTTGTAATCTCACCCAAGATTGCGACGCCGCCGATATCGTTCGCGCTTACGGCAAACAAGGCCGCTTTTTGCGCGCCGCATTGGCCGCGCTTTCGCCGCCAGATCTTGTCGCGTTGGCGAACGCCGCAGGCGTGCCCACCAAGATCGAACCTGGGGGCAAGATTTTTCCCGTCAGCAATCGAGCGGCCGATGTGCTCTCCGCTTGGGAAAACCGCACGCGACGCAGCGGGTGTGAGATTTTGCTCAGCGAACCGCTGCTGGAAATCGAACGCCAAACCGACGCCTTCACCCTGCGAACTTCGCGACAAGTTCACACCACCCGGCGGTTGGTGATTACCACGGGTGGGAAATCGTATCCTGGTTGCGGCACGTCGGGCGATGGCTACGCCTGGGCCGAACAGTTCGGCCACACGATTATTCCCACGCATCCCGCCTTAACGCCGTTGGCCTGCCAGCCGGAATGGGTGCGGCGACTGAAGGGCGTCACCGTGCCGGACGCCGGCGTGCGCGTGCTCGATCCTCAAATTTCCTCGACAAAAAAGGCCGTGCTGGCCGAGCGGCGCGGCTCGTTGTTGTTCACGCATTTCGGCGTGAGCGGCCCGCCGGTGTTGGACGTCAGCCGAGAGGTCAGCCGGCATGCACGTCCTCAAAGTTTGGCTTTGGAGTTTGATTTTGCCCCGGCTTTGACTGCCGAAGCATTCGAGCAACAACTTGTGGCGCGGGCGCGGCAAGAGGGCAAAAAACCGCTCTCGGCGTTGTTGCCGGTTTCGCTGCCGCAACGACTGGCCGCCACGCTGTTTGAACTCGCCGGAGTCGATCCCGCCCAACGCGGGGCGGAGCTTTCCAAGCCGCACCGGCGGGCGTTGGTGCGGTGTATCAAACGGCAACGGGTGGCGATCGCGGGCGCTTTGGGGTACGCCAAGGCGGAAGTCACGCAGGGCGGCGTGGCGCTGGGCGAAGTCGATCCTCGCACCATGCAGAGCAAGCTTGTGGAGGGCCTGTTCTTTGCCGGTGAAATTCTCGATGTCGACGGCCCGATTGGCGGCTACAATTTTCAAGCTGCCTTCAGCACGGGGCATCTGGCCGGGCTGAGTGTTTGAAGTGCGCCATGCACTTAGTACCGCTCGATAAATAACGGTCGCATTTGTGTAGCCATCGTCGCCAGACGGTGGGTGAGCGGTGAACCATCCCACGCTCTGGCGAGCATGGCTACGATAATAATTTTCCGCTCGATGCTTACGTTCAGAGCACCGCTGCAATACCTTTGCAAAGCCGCCGAACGTTGCTGGGCGTCACACCGGCTATATTGATACGGCCATCGCCCACAATATAGATCGACCACTCGCTACGAAGTTGGTCGACTTGAAGTGGCGTGAGGCCGGTGTAGGAAAACATGCCGCGTTGTTTTTGGATGAAGGAGAAATCGCGGCCGACATTCAGTTCGGCCATCGTGCCGACGATCAAGGTCCGCATGTCGGCGATGCGGGTTCGCATCGCCGCGACTTCCTGCTCCCATTGCGCTCGCAAGGCGTCGTCTTGTAAGATGGTGGTCACGATGGCGCCGCCGTGTCGGGGAGGGTTGGAATAGTTCGACCGCACACAAGCCTTGGCGTGGCTCAAGGCGGCTTGGGCGGCGGCGGCGTGTGGGGCCACAATCGTCAAGCCGCCGACGCGTTCGCCGTACAGGCCAAAGTTCTTGGAGAACGAATTACAGACCAAAAACTCGGGCAGCGCGTCGGCCAGAATCGCCAAGGCGGCGGCGTCTTCCCGAATGCCATCGGCGAACCCCTGGTAGGCAAAATCGACCAAGGCCAGAACGCCGCGTTCCTTCACCACCGAAGCGATTCGCCGCCATTGCTCGAGCGAGGGGTCGACACCCGTGGGGTTATGGCAGCAAGCGTGCAGGCAGACAATATCGCCAGCGGGAACCTGGTTCAGGCCGGCCAACATGGCGTCGAAATCGAGGCCGACTCCGGTGTCGTCTAAATAACGATACCAGGCGACTTCCAGACCCGCCGCCGCGAACACCTTAGGATGATTGCCCCAAGTTGGTTTGCTGCACCAGATTTTTGCGGTTGGAAATTTACCATGCATCAAATCAGCCGCGACGCGCAAAGCCCCCGTGCCGCCCGGCGTTTGCACCGTTGCCGCCCGCCGCTGTTGGACGATATCGTGCTCTGGCGTGAACAATAATTCTTGCACGGCGCGAACGTATTCAGGAGCGCCGTCGATACCCAAATAGCCTTTGGTGTCTTCACTTTCGAGCAACCTGCGCTCGGCGGCCTTGACACAATCCAGCACCGGCGTGCGGCCCTGTTCGTTTTTGAACACGCCCACCATGAGGTTGATTTTTTCGGAGTTTTCGTCTTTGCGGAAGGCGCCGGCCAAACCGAGAATGGAATCGGGCGGGGCGGTGTCAAACAGTTCAAACATGGCGCAACTCAATTTCACGGGAAAACTCAAAATATCGAACCGAACGACTTCCCCGTCAAGGAAATCAGCCGACTCACTACTTGGTCATCGTACCGATGGTTCGACAAAGGCGGAAGGCCCAACACCCGACCTGCCGGGGTGCGGGCGCCGGCGCACCGTCCTGCCCGCGCAGGTGGGAATCTAGACGGCTTGCGTACTGGCCCTTTGCGACGCCGCGAACTCTCTGTTTCCCTTTCCCGGTTGATTTCAGGGAGTCATGCGAGCCGAGAGTTTTCGGTTGAACGCAGAAGAGGCTGAGTCCTGCCCCGCGCCAACACCGAATGATTCCACACTTTTCTCTGTTTCCTCCGTTCTCTCCTGTTCCATTCGTGTCACGCGGATTTAACGCGAGCGAGAACGGAGAGTTGCGTTCTTGCGACCGGTGACAATCATGAACGGTTACAACGTTTTTCGTCGTTCATATTCCAGGGACGCCCGGCGTGTCGCCTCATGCCAAGCGAAGTAGGCATCGCTCATGTATTGAAAGCTTGCAGCAGTTTTTCGCCAATGTATAGGTAGTACGCTTCCTGGGGGCCGAGCGGATGTTTCTTGTCCTGGTGGGGTTGCCAACTGATATGCTGTTCGTCGACAACAGCCACTCCCGGGCCGCTCCGTTCGGCTTGCACCACCAAAAACGGCTCGCCAAAAAAAGCCGCCAGGAAAACGGGCGCCACTTGTTCGTAGCCGGCCGCGGTTAAACGGCCAACCGCCCGCCCGACCCAGATTTTGTCGTCGGCGGTGAGTCGCGAGATGTCTTTTCTGACAATTTCAGGATGTTCGACCTGCCAACCCGCGTAGGCGGCATAGATTTTTTCCGGCGGCAGGTCGGAAAGATCGGCCGTGAGCGCGTGCGTCTCCGGTCCCGCCCAACCGATATTGGCATATTCGCCGCCGCCCGCCTGATAGACAAAACGGAACAGAAAACACTCCACCGGCGCCTCATAGCTGGGCCAGGAAAGCGTGCGGCTGTCGTAGAGTTCGCATGTTCGAGGCGGCGCTCCAAAATGCTCCGGGGCCGCGAGCCAGGTCACGAATTGGGCTTCGGCCAAGGCTTGGGGCGTGGTGTGTTGCTCGTCGAGTTGGTCGCGGCAGCCGATTTCCTCCGCGTATTGGAGAACCCGGCTGCGAGCGATGGGCTCGGCCGCCAATTCGGCCAGAGCCTTAGCGCCGGCTTCTTCTCCCAGTTTCGCCAGTGCGGCGGCGGCTTCCACGCGAATACGGCGATGACGCAGCTCCAGCGCTTGGTAGAGTTTGCCGATTCCCTGACGGTCGTCCAGCAGAGCGAGGGCGTCGCAGAGAGAAATCGTTAAGGCGATCAAGGATTCCACCGTGGCGATGTCCGGCTCGACGGCGCCCGGTTCTCCTCGCCGCTCCTCAAGTTGGCCGAGTTGTTGCGCCAATGAACCCAGGAGTGCTCGCAACCGCTCGCACCGCGTTTTCCCAGGGTGTTCGGCCACGCGATTCTCGCGCGAGAGGAAATTAGCCAGGTCGACAATCACGGCGGCCAACGCGACGTGCTGCAGGGCGTCGAACAGACGGGGAAAAATCGCCGAGACATCGTAGTCGTCGTGCTGGAGCAGCGGCGCTAAAACCAGTTCGCCGCCGGCGGGCGGATCGTTCACGATCAACTCCGCCAGTTCGGCCAGGTCTTGCTTCGACCGCAAATGGGCCAGCAGTTTCAACACGCCCGCTCGCGAGACGCTGCCGGCCCCCAAATGCGCGTACAAAGCGACAATCGCCTTTCGCAGGGCTTCGTGGGGAGGGCGCTGGCGGTCTTGTTTTCGCAACCGATGTTCGGCGTGGGCGAAGAGTTGCTTGAGTTGGGCGTCGACCCGTGGCCGCTCCTGGGGACCCAAGTGGCCGGGCAAAGCCTGGAAGAGGCTGATGAGTTCGGCGTCGGATGCCCGCCGAACCCACCGGCAACTGGGCGCGGCGTGGTCGCCCGGCGCGGCGGCTTGCAGGCTGTCGAGGTAGGCGAAAAGTGTTTCGCGGTCTGCAAGGTGCGTTTGCATGGTTTCTTTTTTTGGCCGATGGTCGGATTTTGAATGCCGGGGAAGACGCGCCGCCGCCTGAAACTTGCGTCGTTTGGATCGCGTTCGTACAATGAACGGCTTGGAGCCAGCCACTTTTTTGGGTTGCTTCGGCGTTCGCGATACCACTATACTCCCCAACGAGCGAATGGGCCAACGAGCGAATGGGCGCCCGTGGGCGGAGCCTTTCCGAACGAAACATAAAGGAAACGAAATATGATCAAGCAGTTTTCGGCGAGGTCGCCCTGGACGTTCACCCTTGGCCTGACGATGGGCTTGTTGGTGGCGGTTGGCGTTGCGGCGGGAATGTTTTTGGGCCAGAGCCAACAGGCGCCCGCCTCGCCTCTGGATGACTTGCTTTTGCGAGCTTCCGCCAGTTCGGGAGGCAGTTCGGTGTCGTTGGCGACCGGCCCAGTCAGCGACGACGCAGACGGCATTTTCGTGCTCGACCATCTCACCGGCGACTTACAATGCTGGGTGCTCAACACACGGCGGCGGCAAGGAACCGGCTCGCCGTTTAACGCCGTTTACCGCTACAACGTCATTCGCGACTTGGGCATCGAGCAGGGCAAAAAACCCGACTACGTCATGACCGTCGGCTCGGCCAACTTCCGCGCCTCTTCGATGGGGTCCGCGGTGGTGTACGTGGCCGATGGCAACACCGGAAACGTGGCTTGCTACGGCTTGCCGTTTGATCGCTCCGCCGCTTCGGCCAATCGTTCGCAGGCCTTTCCCTTACTCAATTTGGGAATCGGCCGGGCGCGCGTCGTGAATATCGAAACCGACGACGAGTAATAGCGTTTTCAATGCCGATGCTCCATCGATTTTCCGGGAAGAATGGCCGTGGGGCGGGAGCCGCCGCCGAAGCCGAATTTCAGGCCGGAGGGGGAGCGGTCGAGAATCGATTTGACGCCAATGGAGCCGCCCGGGTCGCGGGCGATTTTATCGGTGATGACATTCACGTTATCTAGAATGGGCCGCAGTTGCCGGCTGGCGTCCTCGATATTGAGCGCCGCCCGATTCAAACGCAGGTAGAGGTCGGGGTCATGCACCAAGCGGCCCAGCGTTCCCTCGGAACTGTTGAGCGCTTCACCGAATTCACGAAACTCGCCAATCATTGATTCGATGCCGCTGGTGCTCGATTTGAGATCGTCCATGAGCGCCGGTCCTTGTTCTCCCAAGGCCATCGTGAACGACTCCAAGTTGGCCAGATTCCGTTCGGCCGATTTGCCGACTTTGGAGAAACTGTCCAAGGTTTGGTTGGCCTTTTGCATGGCCTGCCGTGTTTCCTTGACCAGCTCGGGAACATCGCGCAGGGCGCCTTTTAAGTCGGCTTGCAACTGTTCGTCGCTGATAAATTCGTTCACGCTGCTCATGGCGGTGCGGAATTCGTCGATCGCGCCTTCCGATTTTTGCATCACGCGGCGCATTTGGTCGGCATTGTTATCGAGTATGTTGTTGGCGTTTCTGATCAGCGACGTGGCTTCGTTGGCGGCGGCGGAAATGGAACGCATGGCGGCGGTTAAATCGCCTTGCATGTTGGCCAGCGACTGCAAGGGATCGGCGCCCACCACGCCCTCGACCACATCACCGTCTTGCAGCGGCAAGATCTTGAAGCCCGGACCCAAGTCGGCCGAAACAAATTCCAGCACCGCGTTTCCCAAGGGAAAGTTCGAGTTAAGACGACAAATTTGCCCAGTGTTTAGCTCGCGGTCGCCGTCGATGCTGACCGCCAACTGCACGCCTTCTCCCTCCAGCAGCCGCACTTTGCGCACGCGGCCAATCAGCACGCCGTCGCGCCGCACCGGAGTATCGACGCTTACGCCCGGCGACCGCTCGAAATTGATATAGACGGTGTATCGGTCGGAAAAAAGTTCGATGAACGGCACGCCCGCGACCAGCACGACCAAAATCATCAGCAGCAGCGCCGCCACGATCACGACGAGGCCCACGCGCATCATGAGTATGCGTTCTTCCATGAAACTATCTTTCTCGTGGTGGGAATCCGTTCCGTGCGTCGGCGGGCCAGCCTGTTATTTCTGTTCCAGTTGGCCGAAGGCCTTATCTTATTCGTATCCTGCAAAATGGCGGGTGAACTTGGCCTTCGGCCAAGGTGAGGACTGTTCTTTTCCCGTCCCTGGGGCGATGCCCCTTGGCTACGATGATCTTGGCCTTCGGCCAAACGAAGGCCCCGCCGCCAGCTGCCAGCTGCCGCGCCACGACCTCAAACAGGCTACGATGATCAGGTTTCCGATAACTCTCGCATCTCCATCAATCGATCGCCCGCCTGACCATCGACAAACTGCCGCACCCGCCGGTCGTCGCATTGATCGATTGCATCGGGCGGGCCGTCAAACAAAATTTGTGATTCTCCCGGCCGCAGCCGAGAGTAGGGGTAGAGCATCACGACCCGGTCCGCCACGGTGCGCGCGGTGCGCATGTCGTGCGTGACGACCACGCTGGTTACGTGGTCGCGTTGGCGGGTGCGCATGATTAGCTGGTTGATGACGTCGCTCATGATCGGATCGAGGCCGGTGGTCGGCTCGTCGTACAACATTAACTCGGGGCTTAAAATCAGGGCTCTGGCGAGTCCGACCCGCTTCCGCATGCCGCCGGAAAGCTCCGCCGGTTTTTTGAAAATAATCGAATCCGGCAGGCCGACTTCCGCCAGCCGAGCCAATACCAGTTGCTTCATCTCGTGCGGTGAAAGGCTGCGGTGCTGGCGAAGCGGAAAAGCCACGTTCTGGCCGACGGTCATGCTGTCGAATAGCGCCGCCTGTTGGAACACGAAACCGATGCGGGTTCGCTGGTTGGCCATTTCACGTTCTTTGAGTTGCCGCAAATCTTGGCCGTCGAACTCGACCGATCCGCTGGTCGGCGGCAGGAGCCCGATCATTGATTTTAAGAGCACCGTCTTTCCGCAACCGCTTTCTCCGATCACGGCCACCGTTTCGCCCCGGGCAACCGAAAGGTTGATATCGCTGAGCACGCGTTGGCGTGAAAAATCGATGTGCAAATGGCTGACCCGCACCAAGGGCGTGTTTTCGCCCTCCTCTTGCTGCTCGGGTTCGTTCGTGTTTTCCATATGCAAAAGTGGCCCTAAAAAACAGGGTTGGCGTCGGGCCAGAGGGAGTTGTGGGCGGTTTCGATCAGAATATTCAACACCAAGTCGAGGAACAGAATCAAGACAAACGAATACACGAACGAAGCCGTCGCGGCCCGCCCCACGCCCTCGGCGCCAGGGCTACAGTTGAAGCCGCGGTAGCAACCCACCATGCCGATCACGGCGCCAAAAAAGAAGCTCTTGAAAACCCCGCTGAACAAATCCCAATGGCCGACAAACTGCTGGGAATTGTACCAAAAGTGGTGCCGATCGATCCCCAGTATCGTGACGCTATAAAAATAACCGCCAAACACACCCATGAAATCGGCCATGATGGTCAGTGTGGGAATCAGCAGCAGGCAGGCCAAAAAACGCGGCGCCACCAAATAATGAATCGGGTTGGCGCCCATGATATCGAGCGCGTCGATCTGTTCCGTAACGCGCATCGTGCCCAACTCAGCCGCCATGGCGCTGCCCACCCGCCCCGCCAGCATGGTGGCCGCTAGCACCGGGCCCAATTCGCGAATCAAAGTCATGTTGATCACGGCCCCAAGCCGCGATTCCATCCCCAACATTTTGAATTGGGAGTAACTCTGCACGGCCAGCACCATGCCGATAAACGTGCCGGTTACCGCCACCACCGGCAGACTCAACACGCCCACCTGGTTGAAATTGGCCAGCACCGCCTCCCGACGCGGCCAACGCGTGAACATCCAGGCGAAGGTGCGAAACGTAAACAAGGTGATATCGCCCACCGAAACGACGCATTGGATAGCCGCCGCGCCCCATCCGGCAACCCAGTCTTCCAGCCACCGCAGCTTCGAGGCCGGCTCGTCCGATATTGTTTCGGTGTGCGTCGCCATGCGTAAAAACTACAGCAAAGACCACTCGCAGACCGGAGCAAACGCAGCGGTCCGTTTCAACCCACGTCATCGGACGGTCGACCGTGATACTTGAGCGGATCTTTTCGATGGTTCCTCACCAATTTTAATGGCTGATGCCGTTCGCTTCCCCAGGATAACGCGTGTGGGTGAAAACGCGGGGGAGCGTGGCCTCAACCGGTAGACGCGCCGTTACGCCAATCTATAATATCGGCTGTATCGCGGCGGCGGCCTTTTTGTGTGAGGAAGGGTCGCATGGTTTCACTGCGCTGTCTTACTTTTCTTGCTTGGAAGGAATCGCTTTCTGTGTCTGATACGCTTGTGCCTGAAAAAGTCGTGATCATCGGCAGCGGTCCGGCCGGTTGGTCGGCCGCTATTTACGCCGCCCGCGCCGAACTGCAACCGCTCTTGTTTGAAGGAGCGATTACCGAAGAGAACCGCCTCAGCGGCACGCTGCCGCTAGGCCAGTTGGCGCTGACCACCGAAGTGGAGAACTACGCCGGATTCCCCACCGGAAATTTAGCCGGTTTTCTCGACAGTTCGATCGATAAACAACGCCGGCAGATCATGGCGCCGCATGAGGGGCGCGGCGTGAGCGGTCCTGAACTGATGGAGTTGATGAAACAACAGGCTTTGAATTTCGGCACGCGCGTCATGACCGACGACATCGTCAAGGTGGATTTCAGCCAGCGGCCGTTCACACTGACCTCGCTCGAAGGCAAAACCACGCAAGCCCATACGGTGATCATCGCCACCGGCGCACGGGCCAACTACCTGGGTTTGGAATCGGAGGAAACGTTCAAGAATATGGGCGTCAGTGCTTGTGCGGTGTGTGACGGCGCTTTGCCCCGTTTTCGCGAAAAGCAGTTGGTGGTGGTCGGCGGGGGCGATTCCGCCGTCGAGGAAGCCGACTTTCTCACCAAGTTCGCCGCGAAAGTGCTGCTCGTTCATCGGCGCGATGAATTGCGGGCCTCCAAAATCATGCGGCAGCGGGCGGTCGACAACGAAAAAATCGAAATCGTCTGGAACCACCAGTTGGCGGAGGTGTTGGGCAACGAGCAAGATGGCGTCACCGGCGCCCGTTTGAAGAGCACCCTCGACGATTCCGAACAGCAGGTGGACGTCACGGGCGTTTTTCTGGCTATCGGCCATACGCCGAATACCGGTTTTCTCGACGGCCAACTTCAAACCAACGACAAGGGTTATGTCGTGCTGCCTACCGCCTCGCGCACCTACACCTCGGTGGAAGGCGTATATTCCGCCGGCGATGTTTCCGACGACTACTATCGCCAGGCGATAACCTCCGCCGGCGCCGGTTGCATGGCGGCGCTCGACGCCGAACGTTATCTGGCCGCCAAAGGCTTGTAACGTCGTCGAGCATGAACTCAGGAACAGGCCCGCATTAAAAGCCCGGCATTTTGAAAATGCCGGGCTTTTTTGAGCGACAGCCCGGAACTTATTTCGGGACTGTTCCTCGGCGGCAAAAACGACTTCGGAGAATTCGACGACAAAAAAGATTTCATTTTCGTTGAAGAATTTGGTTCAGTCGTCCGATAGCAGGGCCAGCGCGCCGGTTGCGTGCAGGCGAATTTCTCTTCGACGGCTGGAACGTATTTTATGGCTGATTTTGGTCCTGACCTTCTGACCGACGTCGTCGCGACGTGCAACGAAGGCGCTGGCGAAGCTGCGGAAGCCTTCACCCGAGCGCTCGATCAAGACGTCGAGCTCAGCGTCGGCGAAGCATGTGAATTCGAGGCCGTCGAGATTACCGGCGGCGGACTGTTAATCGCGTTGTATGTGGAAGATGTCGCGGCTGTGGTTGTCATTCCGGAGTCGACCGGCCTCTTGCCCTCTTGGTGCGCCACGCCCGACGCCACCGGCGAGAGCAAACTCACCACGCTGGCCCAAGAGTTGGGCATGATTCTGCTGCCCGAAGCGTACATGCCGCTCGACTTCAAGGCCGCCCACGTGGCCGACTTGCCGGCTGCTCTAAAAGCTGGAGAGGTCGCCGGCTCGGCGTCCTTGGTTCGCTTGCAAATGCAGCAAAAAGCAGGGCCCAGCGGAGAGGTCTGCCTTATTTGGCCGGCGCCGCAACCAAAGGCGTTATTCCCCGCCGAAGAAGCCGCCCCGGCGGAGACGGCGCCTAAAGAGGAAGCGGCGCCGCAACCAAAGGCTGTGGAAACCCCGCCGAGAATTATTCGGCCGAGTAACACCATGAGCGTGGAGGAAGGGCTCAATCACCTGCCGCCGTATTTTCGCAGCCTGCTGAAGATCAAACTTCCCTTGAGCGTAACATTAGCAGAGACAACCATCTCGGTGGAGAAAGTGATTTCCCTCGGCGCCGGCTCAATCATTCAGTTCGACAAGTCGTGCGAGGAGTCGCTCGACCTCCAGGTTGGCGACCAAAAAGTCGCGATTGGCGAAGCCGTCAAAGTGGGCGACAAATTCGGTCTTCGCATTTCCTCCATGAAGCTGCCCGACGAACGGTTCCATAAAGTAGAGCCCCGGCGAACAGGATAACATCCCAGACGCATGGATCGAACCCGGTGTGCGGCGGCGCTGTCGTTTGAAGTGCGCACCGGCAATACGCCGCCTCCCCGGCGGCGCGGGGCTCGATTACAATGTCGGCGCCCAATGTTGGCGGCGGTTTCCATGCCCGTGGAGAAACGATGACACAACGCAGAATTTTGGTGACAGCGGCTTTGCCGTACGCCAACGGACCGATCCATATCGGCCATCTGGTGGAATATATCCAGACCGATATTTGGGTCCGATTTCAGAAATTACGCGGCCATCGCTGCGTTTTTGTCTGCGCCGACGACACCCACGGCACGGCAATCATGATTCGCGCCCAGCAGGAAAACCGCAGCGAAGTCGAGCTGATCGCCGAAATGCAGCAGCGTCATGAAGCCGATTTCGCCGGTTTCGATATCCAATTCGATAATTACGGCAGCACCAACAGCGAAGAGAACCGGCGGCTTTGCGGCGAGATTTGGGCGGCGGTCACGAAGGCGGGGCTGGTGGTCGATGAAGATGTCGAACAACTCTACGACCCCGAAGCCCAAACCTCGCT